>JAFCZU010000413.1 GCA_019314185.1 Deltaproteobacteria bacterium
GGCGGATCTTACACAACGCTAAAGCCTACTCTGCATACAAGGACAAATTCCGATGTAATTAAGCTTTTTTTGGATATCAATATAAATATAAATCAAACCAGCAATGATGTCTGGAACATTTCTGTTTCAAGATAAACTTACTCAAGTTTCGCCCCTTAATTACTATCAATGTAAAGGCGAAAAGCTGCACACAGATAAGGTTGGGATCTGTGCAGATGTGTTTTGGAAACTTAAAAGTTTTGGTTTATTAATTTATTGTCATCAATAGCAGCTATCTTTAACGCGGCGGCTCACCGGTTAACGGAACGCGCAAGCGTGTAAGCAATCCGTGTGCAACCACTTGTTGGCATTTGCTTCTATCCCCTCGACGAATCCAGATATTCCCGGTACTCATCTTTAGAAATAAGCATTACATGCTCCTCATCGTCACCGTAGATAAGGTCATCAATAGACTTGATGCTCGTCAGCCACTTGGCAATTATGTACGCATCTCGCTTGAATGGGAAAACATGCTCCAAGTCAGACGGGAACGCTGGTAAAGGGAAGGTGTCCAGAATCTTCTGATTCCAATTGCCAATAAAGTAGTTCCCCTTCCAGTAGTCGAGACCCAAATAACTGTCTGGATTATCAAGAGAGGGGGTCTTGCCTATTAACAACTCGTAGCCGGTGTCAGGTGTATGTCCAACCCCAATTGATAAACGTACGATGCGGGAAATCGCGATCCCAAGTCTCTCATAATCGATGTAGGTATCGCGGTAAAACCGTCGTAAGACATCGAGATTGGTCTCTTTGCTAAGTTCTGACTTTATATCGTCCCACGCGAAAATAGTCACAGAAAAACTGCCAGTCCTGACATTCTCCTCCGTCAGCTCTCGCGCGAATGCTTGAAGCTTTTGGTCCCGGCGAGCCGTCGTCGCGAAAACGAGTTCGGATAGCCGAGGATTGAAGTCCTTTGCATTTTTGACATCTTTCCTAACGTCGTTTTTGGCGAGGATACCGCCAGTCCTTACTTTGCACTGGATGCCGATCCAATTCAGCGTCCCGTCTCTCCTTCCAATGAGATCAACTCCGCCTTGGCTCTGGCCTCTGCGCCCGACAAACTGGAAGTTTGGGTCTCGGAGGATTCGCTTCCACAAAGCCAAGCACAGATTCTCAAATTCATGTTCGTTTTCCGGCGGAATTAGACTCAAATTCCTGATTTTGCTCACCGATAGCACCTTTCATAGCCTATGCATAAGCGGTTGCAATGGAGCGCAGCGGAATTGCAATCCGTCTTAATGCAATCGTTGGGCACGCACTTTATTCATCCTCAGCGCAGATCATATTTTTCCCAGAACTCCCTGATTGATAACTTCAAGAAATCACTAAACATTATACTTTGATTCTTTGACGCGAACTTACAGTAATTTTTGATGAAATTCTTAATAGTTTCATTTCTGCCGTAACGATCAAGAAATTTGATATCTATTCTCTCTATGGCCCCCTTTAATATTCGATCAGGTAATGAAGATAGTGCACGAAGAGCAGATGGAGCGCCATGCCAAGAACTGGATTTTGCTTGTTTTAGCAAAGTTACGACATAGTCGCCAAAGAGTTCAATTGGTATTGAGTCATCATGTTTAATGAGGGCTGGAACAAGTTCATTTACCTCGGGAAATTGATCCCTATTAATAATCTCGAATATATCTTCGAAAAGCGCAAGTCGAAGCTGATCAGAAAATTCAGCGAGAGTCTCAGCTTTGATTTCACTTAGAAAGGCGGCTTTAGACTCGACTTCTCCGAAAAAAACAACGTTGCGAAGCAATCGCTCAAGTACGATAAGGGTTTCTTCGCAATTCATATACTTTGGAGTTGCGATCCTCACCATTGCGATCACAGCGGATGGTTTATCAGGTGATTTATTTAATAAGCTATCAATAACGTATGCTCTATCTGTATCGCTCAACAGTTTAAGCTTTCTTGCAGGAGCGTCAGGAGGAGAACTTGAAGACAAGAAAATATCCAGCAGTCTTTTCGCGTCTTGGGATGATCTGTGCTTTTTTGGCGTTTTGATCTCTTCCAAATACACATCAGGAGGTAAGTTTTGCCGATTGCGGACTGCAACAATATTTGCAAAAAGAACACCTGATTCCACAAGGCGATAAATTCGGTTTCGATGTGCACGGAGTTCATTCGGCTTGAACTTGTTTCCCCTCGGGTGTTGATCGTTGTATGAGCCAACTTCTTGGTGGCAATCAAAGCAAAGAGGAATGCAATTTTCTTCGTCTGATGGCCCTCCTTCTGACTCAGGAATAATGTGAGCTGCCTCTATTTTTGAGCCACACTGTTTTAAACAAAGACAGCAAAGTCTTGCACACCGGATGAGCACGTTTGTTTTAATTCTGGCACTAAATGGCATGGAGTTTACCTCGAGTCCTGGGAAATAATTCAGAAATCCTTGCTGCCCACCGCCTTGTTAGCGATTTATCGAAGCCACACACAGTAGGGCTTAGCAAGTCGTGCTACTGCAACAATTCCACGATAGCGCGATTTCATTCTTTCTGAATGTAACGTCATGTCCTTTCGGATGGCACATACCGTAGAACAGCCAAGTATAAACTTCAGGGACTTCTGAATGTCTGATGAGTCTCCATAACCCCACAGATCCAATGTTCCACTGACGGAGGTTGTCATCATATCGAAAACAAGGGCGGTAGCATTGGTGTCCAGTTTTCCGGTGACAGGGCTTATGCCTTCAGGAAGTGGATGCCATAACTCCCTATCGTCAGAGTACTCTCTGGCTAAGTCCTCTGCTGTGGTGGGGCGAGCGCCTCCCTTGGTTGCTGGCTCAACGAATATCGTATGTGAAGGAATCGTCTTGCAGATCCCCTGGACTTGCGCTGGTCGTGCTTTTGGCGACCTCATGAGCCAGAAAGTTTTGCCTATATGCTCGATATCGGCTGTTTTCCTCTCGAAAATCGCATCTATGCCTTCGCCAGCATGGTCTCCCATCACGCTTATTATGCACTGTGGGCAGTTCAGTGCCTCTTCGAGTAGTGTCATATCCATTTCTTGATCGCTAACCAGTTATTATATTGTTTCTGACTGTTCCCACAGATTTCATGATTGTTGACCAAAAATCAACAAAAAAGCAGTTTTTCTAACTGTATATTTCAACAATTTGGATGTTAAACAGAAAGCCGGACAACCCCCCTTGAAGGCTATCTCGCCAGACGTTTTGAAGTTCAGATACCTTGCCTTATGTACAATTTATAAAAAATACAGATTAGATATAGAGATCAAAACTCCAATAAGAAGAACTGCTGTAGATGAGCTGCGCAACTATCAATATCGGCAATAGTCAGCT
>JAFCZU010000414.1 GCA_019314185.1 Deltaproteobacteria bacterium
GTGGCTGAATAGTTACAAAATTTATATCCATTCGGATGCTTCCTGTGCCATTCCCAGGCTGAACCAACGATTTGTTCCAGTTTTGCGTATTTTGGTTTCCAGTTCAGCTCCTGTTTGGCAAGGTCTGAAGAGGCTATAAGAACTGCCGGATCTCCGGGCCTGCGTGGAGCAAATTCAAAAGGAACTTTTCTGCCGCTCACTAATTCTACAGTTTTGACAACTTCCAAGTTTGAGAATCCCTGTCCATTGCCGAGGTTATACTTGCCGTTCGGATGTTTATTTAGATTTTCCAGTACCTGAATATGAGCCTGAACCAGGTCCGACACATGTATATAGTCCCTGATACAAGTGCCGTCTCTTGTCTCGTAATCATTGCCGAATAGATACAGTTTTTCACGTTGTCCAAGCAGAACCTGGATAGTTACCGGAATAAGAAGTGTAACTGTGCGTTTTGCGTCGCCGCGCCGCTTGCTGGCGCCTGCGGCATTAAAGTATCGCAAAGCGTTGAATTTGAGTCCGTAAGCTCTGTGGTACCAATCTAAAATCTTTTCAAACATGAGTTTGGATTCGCCATAAGGATTAACCGGCATTTGAGGATGTTTTTCATCAATTGGATTATACTGCGGTTCGCCAAAAGTGGCGGCGCTTGAGGAAAAAATCATGCGATCGCAATTAAACTCTCGCATGGCATTTAGAAGCGTAATTCCGTTTACCACATTGTTATTGAAAAACTGATCCGGATCGGTCATGGAAGATTCCACCCTGGTATCTGCTGCAAAATGGATTACCGCATCAATGGGGTATTTCTGAAAAATCGTCCTCAGTAAAGATCGATCACCAAAATCCCCTTCATAGAAAATAGCATCAGGGGGCACCGCTTCCCTGTGTCCTTCCTGCAAATTATCTATTACTATTACCTTATGCCCCTGGAGCAAAAGTTCTTCAACGCAAACAGAGCCGATATACCCGGCTCCTCCTGTTACGAGCAGTATCATAGCATTTATCCTTTAAGGCTTTTATACACCTTGTTTCATCACGAAGAAAAATAAATCGTGACTATTCACGTAGTAAGGCTGATAACCTGAGCAGTTACCGTGGTTTTATAAATTATTTTTCTCTGTGTTCTCCGTGATCTCTGTGGTAAAAAAATTAGATCCCAAGTCGCTCTACTCCAACCAAAACCTGCTCTACGGAAATCTGTTTCATGCAGTCAAATGTCTTGCACTGCCGCTTAAAGCAAGGGCTGCATTTCAGATCAGCCCTTATAATCTGATGGCCTGCCCCAAATGGCCCTGTTCTCCACGGAGCTGTTGGCCCGAAAAGAGCCACAACCGGCGTTCCAACCGCTGCAGCGAGATGCATTGGACCGGTGTCTGTTGAAACAACGAAATCTGCTTTCTTATAAACTGCTGTTAGTGTCTTCAGGCTTGTCATGCCGGCAAGATTATAAGCCTTTCCTTTCATCCTTGAAATAATATCAAGGGTCAACTCCCGATCTTCCGCGCTTCCTGTAAAAAACACCCTGGCATTGTATTGCTTAATAAGGCTGTCCGCCAGTTTTGCAAATTTTGCGTTGTCCCAGAGCTTTGTTTCCCATTTTGCAACTGGATTTATTGCCGCAAGCAGCTTGTATTCTTTTTTTTCATGCTGCCGCAGAAGGTCATCTGCTTTTTTGCGATCCTGATCAGAGATATAAATATTGTATTCAATATCATTAGAGCTGATCCCGATTGTTTTAAGGAGCCTCATCCCTCTTGTCAAAGCATGAACTTCCATATCAACCGGCGGGACACGCTCGTTTAAAAAAATATAACTATGCTCCTGGTGCTGCATGCCTTTGTCAAAGCCGATTTTCCGTTTTCCCCTTGCCAGTCCAATTAAAATACCGCTTTTAAGCAGGGCCTGAAAATCGAGTATTATGTCATATTCAGTATCACGAAGCTGCTTAATAAAACTGCAAATTTCTCTGATATTTTTAAGGCGGTAACGCCCCAAAAGTCCCTTTATCCATGTTTTTCTTTTTGAAACAATTATTCTGTCAAGAGTTTTGTTCCCTTTGATAATGCTATATGCCGCTTCTTCCACAAGCCATGTGATATGAGCATCCGGGTAATGCTTCCTGGCAGCATTCAGAACGGGAAGGGTGTGGATTACGTCACCGATTGCGCTCAATTTTACAATGAGTATGTTCACAAAATTTCCATTATTTTTATTTTTTTACCGCCCGCTTCGCTCAAGGCGCAAAGATCGCAGAGGAAAAAATAAATTTCTTTGCGTTTTCTGCGGCTCTGCGGTGAATATAGTTCACAAAAGTTCCTTCACAACATCAAAAACCATATCAACATCAATCTGATGCATGCATTTGAGATGACCTTTCGGGCATTCCGGTTTCAGGCATGGGCTGCATTCAACAGGAACTCTCACAATCCTGCTGTTTAAACCTTTGGGCCCGGTTGTAATTGGATTTGTAGAGCCGAATATGGCGATCAAAGGGATATCAAGGGCAGTAGCAACATGCATTAAACCTGAATCATTTGTGATAAAAAGATTGCACCTGTTTATCAATGCTATTGCTTCTTGAAGATCTGTCTTTCCGCTAAGATCAATCGGCTTATGCTGCATCATCTGCGAAATTTCGCGCCCAAGCTCCCTGTCACCAGGGCCGCCGAAGATAATTATTCTGGCCCCGAAAACCTCTTTTATACGATCAGCAAGGCCGGCATACCGCTTGGGGAACCATTGTTTTGCGGGTCCGAAAGTAGCGGAAGGATTAATTCCAACCAGCCTGTCTTTTCTCGAAATACCGTATTGACTCAAAATTTCAACAGCTCTCTCCTGATATTTTTCAGCTACAACAAGATCGAGACTCAGGCCGTCGGTCTTCAGGCCAACCCCTTGCAATATACCAAGGTAATATCCGGTTTGATGTATCTTTTTTATCTGAGGAGTACATGGAACAGAATGGGTCAGCAAAAACCCCCTGACATCGGTATTATATCCGATTCGGCAGGGAATGCCTGCAAAAAACGCGACAAGCGCCGCTTCAATGGCGTTTTGCAGCAGAATTGCCGCATCAAAACGATATTCTCTTAATTCTCTTGCAAGGCACAGCTTTCCGGAAAGGCCTTTGTGTTTTCCGGCATCGTCATAAATCAATATATTATCAATATAAGGACTGCTTTCAAACACAGGAGCAACCCAGGGTTTTGCCAGAATACTGATTTCAGCATCTGGAAAATTCTTTCGAATCCCCCGAATTGCAGGTGTTGTCATGACAGCATCACCTATCCAGTTGGTGGAACGGATAAGAAGCCGCTTAATATTTCTCAGATTTAAAGATTTCA
>JAFCZU010000415.1 GCA_019314185.1 Deltaproteobacteria bacterium
TTTTAATATTTAAAAAGATAGCTTGCCGTGGCATAGCCGTAGGCGACGCCTGGAGCGTAGCGATTCCATACTTTGTCATTCGAAATTTCTTGTTCGATATTCGATATTCAAATAGTTATATCTCGAATTTGCAATTATCTTTTAACCGATTTAACCTTTTGATATGCTTGACAACTTATTTTTGCCTACAGCGTAGCGCAGTGGCATAACTTAGCTTTTTACGAATTTATCAATTTTATTAAGTTGTAGAGTTTTTGAGACGTTTATGATCTTCTTTTATAAAAAAGCAATACAGGACATCAGGGACAACAAGTATTTGAATGTAATTACAATTATTACAATCTCTTTATCAATTCTTATAGTCAGCTCTTCAGCTCTTTTTTTTGTTAACGCAAACGACATAATGCGTTCCTGGGAAAAGGGTATAAGCATAATAGCATACCTTAAACCGGATATTGTTGAAACAGCTCTTCCTGAAATAAAAGGCAAAATTCAAGGAATGTACGGAGTTGCCGAAGTTAAATTCATATCAAAAGAAAAAGCCATGAAACGGCTTAAAGGGCAGATGAAAGGACATTCTTCGCTACTCGCGGATTTGCAGGAAAATCCTCTACCGGATGCTTTTGAAATCAGTCTTTTAACATCATCTGCCGACAGCAAAAAAGTTGAAAAGCTGGCTGCTAAGATCGAAGCCATGTCATTTATTGAGGAAGCTGAATACGGCCGGCGCTGGCTTGAAAGGTTTACAAATGTTTTTGACCTGTTCAGGCTTGCCGGATACGCAATGGCAGGTATTTTTTTTATAGCGGCTGTTTTTATCGTGGCCAATACGATCCGTCTTGTAATTTATTCAAGACAAAACGAGATCGAGATCATGCGTCTGGTAGGAGCTACCGACCGGTTTGTTAAGACTCCTTTTTATATTGAAAGTCTTATCCAGAGCGCTATTGGAGGAATCGTCGGGCTTGCATCGCTTTTTGTTATTTTTATACTTATAACTTTAAATGTTGGACAGGTTTCATCATCCGACATTTTCCACATCAGATTTCTTTCCTCTGATGTTTTGTGCGGGATAATGATAGGCAGTATATTTGTTGGATGGCTTGGATGCTATATTTCTCTAAAGCAATTTTTAAAGTATGAAATCGGATAGAATCAAGTAGTAACCGTTCACTGTTCACGGTTAAAATGATTTAGGGGGATTTCGTCAACAATTGTAAATTGCACTTATACGACACTATTGTATCCCAATATATAAAGCGGAGTTTAATCTTTTGAAAAAAGCATTTATAGTTGCCGCCTTAAATATTATTTTGATTCTGCACTCCAATATTATTTTAGGAGCCGAAAAGCAGGAAATCGGAGTTGTGACTACGGAAAGACTCAATATACGATCTGAACCCAGAACGGATAAACCACCTGAAAAAACAGTTAAAAAAGGAACAAAGGTTAAAATCTTAATGCATGGCAATAAATGGCTCAAAGTATTGCATGAAGGGGAAATCGGTTATATTAGAAACATAAAGTTCTATATAAGTGTAATTAAAGAAAATAGGATAAATGAAGGGCATGTCTTAGATGCTAAAATAATACATGTTACAAAAAAAGCGGAAGATATCGGCTGCAAAATTGAAAAACAAAAGACCAGGGTGCTGACCTTTGATAAAAAAGAAATCGCTGTTATTGACAGTTTTAACGAGACTGATTTGGCCTTAAATAACGCAAGAAAGCGTGTTTTATCGCTTAAAACCGAGCTTGCTGTCCTGGAAAAAAGAATAAAAGAAACTATAAATACATATAATAATCTATCGATAAGAATTAAAACAAATGAAGAGTATATATCCAAACGCCTTATTGCTCTTTATAAGCTGAATTTGCTTGGCAGCATACATATTCTTGTTTCGGCTGAATCTCTCAACGACCTGTTTCACAGAAAGGCAAGTATTGAACAGATTTTGGCTTATGACGAAATCATCCGAGAAAAGCTTGTGAAGGACAGGGCTGAACTTCGCGAGCTGTTAGACAGTTTGAATATCCAGAAGACGGGAAAGCTTTCTCTTGAAACAGATTTAAAAAAACAGATAGATATCAAGTTTCGTGAAAACGCAAAACGCTCAAAACTTATAGAAGATATATGCGGCAAAAAATCCCTGGCATTAGTCGCTATTGAGTCATTAAGGCGAATGGCAACCGATCTGGACCAAACAATAAAAACTTTAGGTTCGGAATATATTCGAATAAAACAGGTAAAGAATATTCCGCCTAAAACCTTTACAAGTCTTAAAGGATTGCTTAAGATGCCCGTTAAAGGTAAAATAATTACCTCTTTTGGAACATATATAAACAAAAAATGCAATGTAAAGAATTTCAGAAGCGGTGTTGATATTAAGGCAGACAGAGGTGAACCGATATATTCTGTGTTTGACGGGAAAATACTTTTTTCAAACTGGTTTAAAAGTTATGGAAACATGATCATCATAGATCATGGGAGTAATTATTATACAGTTTACGCTCATGCTGAAGAACTTTTTAAGGTAAAAGGTGATCATGTAGAAGCAGGTGAAGTTATTGCCACAGTTGGTGATACCGGTTCAATGATTGGTACTGCGCTTTATTTTGAAGTGCGGCATCACGGAAAATCTGTTAATCCACTTGACTGGTTGAAAAGTTAAGTAACTGTTTACGGCTTGAAACTTGAAATCAGGCAGACACTTTATCATTCGAAATTTCTTGTTCGATATTCAAATAAGATGAATTCGTAAAAAGCCGATTTTGTTCACTTCATGACCATTTTGGGCGCAATTGAAATATTTATCTAAAATGCAAGAATTCGGCCTAAGGGCCTTAAACAGCGTGCATTTCTTGACGATGAATATTTCAATTGCCTTTTTTCCAAAATGCTCAAAGCCGTTCACAAAAGACTTTTTACGAGACCATCAAATAATGTTTTTTTGAATTAGCAATATCTCAACGAAAATAGACAAATTTCTATTTTCTTAATTTCAATGTTTCGTGAATATTTACGAAGTTGATTTGACAAATTATAGTAAGGGAGTAAGCATATTACAATGAGGAACAAACAACATATAAAACTGTGGGTGGTAATAATAATTGCCGTAGTATTCTGGACAATTGGAACCGGTTTTTACCACGATCTTGAAGCCGATAGTGAAGAAACATACAAGGGTCTTAAGTTATTTTCCGATGTGATTGAACTTATTGAAAAAAATTATGTTGATCCGGTTGACTCAAAGAAATTAATAGAAAAGGCTGTTCAGGGAATGGTACACAGTCTTGATCCCCATTCTTCATTGTTGCCTCCTGAAGCATTTGAAGAGCT
>JAFCZU010000063.1 GCA_019314185.1 Deltaproteobacteria bacterium
ACGGGAGACCGAAAACCTCATTCCGCCATAGACCCATCTTAATGCTGTTCCGCCCTGAAAAATGATACGGTCTGATCTGGATTGAGCGTAAAGGTTGTCCAGTAAAATCAACTGTAACAACTCCGATTTTTTTATCTTCTTTTCGTTATACATAAACGGCACCGTTGTAATAACTTGATTGCGATAATATACAGTTTTGTATAATATCGTCAATAATAATAATATTTTGACAAACTTGGCTGAAGCTCCATGACAGCCTTAGTACCTCCAGCTTCAGTTTCTGGTGAAAATCACAGCCAATCCGGTGAAAATCACTGGTTTTGTTGTCGCGGTCAGAAAGATATAAATCACGCCTTTTAAAAAATATTCTGTATAACGGTTTGCAAATGAACTGTCCCGCAGCAAGCTTCAGGCAATTAAACCCAACGGTTTACGGAAATCTGTGTAATCTGCGGATTAAAAATTTTACAGCCTTTTATTAACAAAACAACTTGCGACAAAACAATATGGCACGCTAATTGCTTTTATCTAATTAAAAAGCCGAAATAAAAATAACCAATAGCTCAAAAGATCGGTTAAAAAAGGAGGTTTAAAATGATTAGAAAACTAAGACAAAGAAAAGCAAGGAATGAAAAAGGTTTTACACTCATCGAGCTGATGATCGTCATCGCGATCATCGGCATCCTGGCAGCCATCGCCATTCCGAATTTCCTGGCGTATCGTACAAGGGGGCAGGACGCGGCAGCGGAATCAGCAGCCAAGAATTTTTATAACACAGCCATGGCTTACTTTGCAGATACATCAACTTCAGGCACACAAGTACTTGTTACTGATGAAGAAGGTGGTTATACTATTGATACTGATGTGATAAAAGTGGGTAGTGGTGCAGGATTACAAGATAATCTAAATGGCACAGTCAGCGCAGCCGGTACTTTAACCTTTAGGCATGATGGATCTGCCACAACTTTCACCCTTGATACTGAAGGCAATATAAGTCCATAATTAATGCAAAACATTGATAACGCTGTATCAATAATAATAAAAAAGGGGGGAATAATATCCCCCCTTTTTTATATCGAAAAATATTGTGGAAAGCCTCTCTGTCTGCCAAAGATCTTAGTTATTATCCCTAAAATTAATTTTTATAACCATCCTTTACAACCACTTCATAACCTTCTATAATATCAAATAAAACAATAAAGCCGATTACATTGTCCGAGAGGGATTGCAGTAAATCCGATTATGAATAATTTTTTCAAAATAAGGCATAATGAGATAATTATCTGCCTGTTTCTTATTATTACTACACTTGCTGTCTATTGGCAGGTGACAAACCATGAGTTTCTTAATTATGACGATGATATTTATATAACCAAAAATCACCATGTTCAGGCTGGCCTGAACTTAGAGAGCGCCATCTGGTCTTTTACTTCAGGCACCATGGTATCAAATTACTGGCATCCATTAACATGGCTGTCACACATGCTGGACTTCCAGCTTTACGGAATGAACGCTGGCGGACATCATATGACCAGTCTGCTTTTTCATATCACAAATACATTATTATTGTTTTTTATCTTTAGAAGGATGACTGGAAATATATGGCAGAGTGGTTGTGTTGCTGCGCTTTTTGCTTTGCATCCTCTTCATGTAGAATCGGTTGCATGGGTGGCAGAAAGAAAAGATGTGCTCAGCACTTTTTTCTGGTTGCTTACTATGCTGGCTTATTGCCGCTACGTTGAGAAACCGGTATTGATCAGATATTTTATTGTTCTGCTTTTTTTTGTTCTGGGTCTCATGTCCAAGCCGATGCTTGTGACCCTGCCGTTTGTTTTGCTTTTGATGGACTATTGGCCGTTGGGCCGTATTCAGTTAGGCCAAGCAATCAAAGAGGGTAATGTTAAATCTCAAAAAACGTCTTTTTTTCATCTGGTTGGGGAAAAAATTCCTTTTTTTTTACTGACCGCGGTTGCCAGTGTGGCGGCTTATATTACACAGCAAAAAGGGGGCGCTTTAACATGTATGGATTTAATGTTGCTTAAGATTCAAATAGCCAACGCACTTGTTTCATACGTAAGCTACATTGGAAAAATGCTTTGGCCAGGCAAACTTGCAGTTTTCTATCCTCACCCAGGGACATTGCCGATATGGGAGTCTGTTGTAGCCGGATTATTATTGATATCTATAACGGCTTTTGTTGTCATTCCCCGGCGAAGGTTCCCCTATCTTTTCGTAGGATGGTTCTGGTTCATAGGCACCCTTGTGCCGGTGATAGGATTGGTCAAGGTGGGCAGTTTTGCTATGGCTGATCGATATACATATGTTCCACTTATCGGTTTATTTATTATTATTGCCTGGTTTGTCCCTGAACTTGTTGCACGACGACCCCATAAAAAAATATTGCTTACCACATTAGCAATTATTTACCTGTCGATTCTAATGACAGCAACTTGGACACAAGTACGATACTGGAAAAATAGCACAGCACTTTTTAAACATACCTTAAATGTGACAGCCAATAACTATATTGCGCACGATAAACTGGGTGAAGCGCTGGCAGAGCAGAATAGAACAGTTGAAGCTATCAGGCATTATTCTGAAGCGCTACGAATAGAACCTGATTTTGTCCAAGCTCATCTCAACATGGGAGATGCTCACGCCAGTCTGGGAAATAGTGAAGATGGCGTTTATTACTATAATAAAGCTCTACAAAAAAATCCAAACTATGAAAAAGCCCATAACAACCTGGGGAATGCAATGGCTCGACAAGGGAATTTTGAAGCAGCCGTTTACCATTATAATGAAGCCCTAAAGATCAATCCCAATTATGCAGGTGCACATTACAACTTAGGCAAAATTGCTGCTAATCAGGGAAAGATTGAAGAAGCAATATTTTATTTTAAAAAAACATTGCGAGTCAGTCCGAATATGCTGGCGGCTTTATATAATTTGTCGTGGATCGCAGCCACGACTAAGGATGATAAATTTAGAAACGGCAAGGAGGCGGTTAACCTGGCAGAAAAACTCTGCAAACTCCAAAATTACAATCAACCTTTGTCTCTGGATGCGCTTGCCGCAGCTTATGCAGCAACAGGTGAGCTTGACAAGGCGGTTAAAATAGCCCAACAAGGTCTTAACATGGCTTTGACGCAAGGCCCTAAAGAACTTGTCTGTAGTTTAACAAAAAGGCTGCGGCTATATCAATCCGGACTTCCATATAGACAAAAGTAGCACAGAAAAAGATGAACCGATAACGGTCCAGCCATAAGGCAAGAGCCCAATGGGATATTTAATGTGTTTTCTTCTTTCTGCTAAATGCAATCACAGCCCTCGCACCGTAAAGTGTCAAAAAAAACAATGCTGCGATTAAGCTCAGGCCATTTACCCAGTTTGCGATTCTCTGCAAAATTGGCATTTGAAAAGGAAAAGGTCGATAATTTAAAAAAGCTTTGGCAGACTCCTTTTGTTCTACCGTGAAGTGATCGCCAGGTTCGCAGTCGTTAGCCTCAGGCCATACATAACAGGACGGATTTTTAATATTTAGAACGCCTTTATTTTCTTCCATTGCCAGCCCTGGATGCAAAGTCTTTATAGGAAAATCCTCAAGTCGATATCCAAACAAGGGTTCATAACATAGCAACTGGGATGCACCGTGAATCAGCATATTATTACGAAAAAGCGGCATTATTGTTTGTCCATTCTTATTAAGATAAACACCAATATTTTTAATTTCGGGCATCCATAAACCCTCTTTAACCAGATTATACGTCTTAATGATTTCCTCGGGATCATAATTTTGGCTGTGATAAAAATCTCGTTCTGTTAAGGCATTTAAAGCTATTGCCGCAGCCATGCTGATGACTATGATTCCCAGTTTATATTTAGATGATATCGCTATTTTTTCTAATATCAAAGTTGCAGCGAGAATAACTATGGGAATATAGATAATAACCCAGCGAATCAGGTTGCTCGAGTTCTTTAACAAGGGCAACTGCTTTAAAAAAGAGTTCCATCCGGAAGAAAAGGTATTCAAGGCTACCGGCAGAATCAATAATGCGATAATTGCCGCCACAGATAGCCAGCGAATCCTACTCAACTTCAGCCAAAGATCCTTTTTCTCTATTTGTTGCAATATTTTCCAGCCGCCATAAAGCATGATTGCCAGCGGTATGAAGGTCACACTATATTCCCACTCATGCCGACCCAAATGCCATTGGACGTTTGTAAGCTTCTCAATCCTGCCCGGATCGAAAGCAGGGCTTAAAAACAATGACTTTAGCATCAGCCATGCAGCTTCAAAAAAATTCCTGGCACCTGGAAGCTTATATCCACTTCTTGGGAAACTTTCCATGAGGGAAAATATGGCCACTAATTTTGATGAACATAACAGGATGCCCACAAAACCCGACCCGACCCAACGGAACCAGAAATGACATTGTTTGCCAAAAAGCAAGCCATGAATGAGGCCTGCAACAACAATGGAGATAATTCCGGGGATCATGAATGATGAAAAACCGGATTGCACCATATAGGCAAACAAAAAACCGCCAATGACTATATCAAAAACGAACTGCCAGCGACGGCTTTTTTTTTCTTCTGGAAGTGGGCGCAGCAATATAAAAGCAATAAAGGGGAGGAGCATAAAGGAATGAAGGAAGAGATGCCCAATCAACATGCGATGGGCATAAAACCCATTAAACATAAAAAGACCTGCGCCAAGGAATGAAATTATTTGGGAAGTAAAAAACGCCCGGCGCAGCAACAAATAGAAGCATAATAATCCTAACCCTGCAAACAATAAAGAAGTAAAACGAACAGCGGTAAGCGGGCCGGTAAAAAATGTAATAAACTGCGGCACAGTGTAATAACCATTATTGATATTGATGTAGTTTAGGGAGCCACCACAAAAAGAAGGTGTAAACCAGGGGATTTTCCATAATCCATTAGTTTGATGCCAGAAATAACCATCTAACAGAGAGGGCAGGTAGAATGAATAATCATGCCCCATCTGTCCATGCTTATTAGGAAAAAATTGTCCAAAAATAGTGTAATACACTATTATGAGGAGAACACTGGCAGTCAATAAGATTAGATTATTTTTTGAGCTGTGCATGAGAATGTGTACTAACCATCATGTTTAAAAAAAGACTATGATTTTGATACGGCATTTTTTATGAGAGTCAGACCACCATACAAAAGGTTGGCCAGTTCGTCCGGCGAACGGATGGAAAGCAATTTGCGAAGCAGAAATCTGGGACGGAAATAGTATCGATTGTAAGCACTGCGATGAATAGAAAGGAGTTCACCGGCAGTCATTCCCTCCGGGACATATATCGGATAGTCCAGAAAGTTGAACTCGGGAACAACTTTATGCAAATAGTATTTCGGATCGACAAAAGTTCCGCTTTTCAGCGCCCGTCGATATTCCGCCGTCCCTGGCAGCGGGACAAAAATTGTAAAAGATGCCAGTTCAGTATCCAGCTCCATTGCAAACCGAATCGTATCTTCCATTTCCTCTTTGGTCTCGGTCGACAATCCTAACATGAAGTAACCACGAATTTGAATGCCTACTTCCTTGGTCATATGGATGGCTTCCACGATTTTTTCCTTAGTGACCTGCTTGTTGATATGGTCAAGCACACGTTGACTTCCGCTCTCAATACCATAAGCAATGAAGGTGCAGCCAGCCTCTTTGAGGGCATAGAGAACTTTGCGATTCACAACGTCGATTCGTGATTCCACTGACCATGGAATGTTAAAGTTTCTTTTTTTGAGTTGTTCGCACACGGCGAACACTATTTCGTGGTTGGTAACAAAGTTGTCGTCCCAAACAGCCACGTCTTTTGCACCATACTTGTCATGCAGAAGAAAGAATTCCTCCACGATGCGGTCGATGCTGAAATATCGAGTTCTGGTTCCGAAAGTTTTTTTACTGCAAAAAGTGCAAACACCCGGGCAGCCGCGTGAGGCAAGCATCGAGTGCGACGGCTGTCGGGTCGAACGGGCAACGCTGTTCTTATATAGATGCATAGGCAGGAGATGCCGTGCGGGTAGAGGCACTTGATCGAGAGGGTCGATGTGAATGCGTGGAGGGGTGTAGACAAATTGACCATTTTCACTAAAGACTATGCCAGGCACTTCCTTTAAGCCCCTTCCTCCGGCGCTCAAGCGCTCAACCAGTTCGTACATGGTCACCTCGCCTTCCCCTATTACCGCATAATCAGCGCCTTGTTCGAGTAATGATTCAGGCATAACCGTTACATGTGGTCCTCCTACTACCACGAGTTGCGAAGATCTATGCTTTTTGAGAGCCTGAATGAGTTCGATTGCCCGGACAGCATAGGTGCTCACCACTGTGATCCCCACTATGTCATAATCACGGGCGATTTCGCATATTTTTTCTAATGGAAGAGGTTCTGCCACGCCGTCGAGAATGCGGCATTTATGTCCGTACTTGTGCAAATAAGAAGCGATGTAGGCTATACCTAACGGAGGAATAAGGCTGGCCGATGTCTTGGAGCCACGGGCGTATAACTCGTTGGCCGTTAATGAGGGTTGGATTAGGAAAATTTTTGCCATAAGTGCCTACAGTAGTTAAAAATCATTGGTCTGTTGCTTGATCGTTGCCGGAAACTATATCGCCAGTGCTAATGCGATCAATGATATACTTGGGACGTCCTCTGACCTCGTTGTAAATTCGACTTATATACTCACCAATTATACCGATTCCGAACAGGTTGAGCCCCCCGAAAAAACTAATAGTTATCAAATTGGAAGCCCAAGCCGTTACAGCCAAGCCGGAAATAACTTTATGGTAAAGAGCATAACTCGCCAATGTTAAGGAGACGGTTAAAGCCATAATGCCGAGGACCCTAAAAATAATAAGTGGTAAAAAAGAAAAAGAAAAAATGGCATTAAAGGCCAAATTCCATTTGCCCTTTAAGCCCGTCCTGGCCGAATTGTCATATCTTGGTCGACGTGGAACCGATACGCCGATCTGCTTGAAGCCGACCCATGCTCTGAGTCCGGGCATATATATATTTTTTTCGGGCAAAGAGAGCAGGGTGTTAACAACACGTCCGTCCATCAAGGCAAAATTTCCGGCATCGGGTGGTATATAGGTGTCGGACATCAGTAACAAGATGCGATAAAATAGCCAAAAAAGAAAGCGGAGCGGAACACTCTCCTGCCGGGAAGATCGTTTGGAATATACTACGTCATATCCCTCACGCCATTTTTGTAGAAACAAATCAAAGCATGCCGGATCATCCTGCATGTCTGAATCCATTAAGATGATAACTTCGCCAATAGCTTGCTCCAACCCCGCATATACGGCCGAAGCATGCCCAAAGTTCCGAGATAGATGGACCACCTTGATTTTACCGGCATGATCCGCAACTATGCGCTCTAGTTCCCGGTCGCTGCCGTCAGTGCTGCCGTCGTTGACTAAAATCAGCTCGTGTTGTTTAGCATAGCCTATCTTCTCAAACTCGTCTTCCAACTCCTCGACAAATGCTCTAATATTCTCAACCTCGTTGTAAAAGGGGGCGACTACAGAAATTACCGAATCAGGACCAAAGTTACGCATGAAATAACATACCTCCTATTCTGATTTCAAAACAATAAAAAAGGATAGTCCTATTGGCAACTCCAGGGGAATTAAAGCGCATTCCAGACGACCCCACCACTTTAAACACTTGTTAACGATTTCCGGGACTTCGGGGAACTCAGCCCGTTCCCTTTGACATTTAAAGAGCCGATCTTTACCTCTTAAGATCAAGGCCGGCAGAAAGCTCAAAGCGTTATGGTATGAGATAACCATGGGCTGAAAACCAACATCTCTAAATGCCCGGTAAAGCCTTGATTTTGAATACCGACGATAATGACCTAAGACCTTGTCCCAACTGGAGAAAAGGAATTGGTGTGCGGGCACTGTCAGCACTGCCATACCGCCTCGACTCAACACCCTCCGAGCTTCATATAGACAAGCTCTATCATCTTTAATATGCTCGAGCACATCAAGCATTATTACTACTTGAAAAGAGTGTTTTTTAAAAGGCCACGCTTGACCGGCGTCGAAGGTAAGGCTCTCGGTTACTCCCTTGACCTTTGCTAACCGAATTGCGTTAATAAAGATATCTGTGGCAACTACATTCGCGCCCGCCTGGATCAGAAGGGAAGACAAAAGTCCGCCACCGCACCCCACTTCCAATATTCGACTAGCAGATAAACCTTGACTGTCCAGAAACTTAAGCACAAGCTGTCGCCTGTTAACGTGCCACCAGTAGTTTGCCTCCTTGAGGTTAATTTCTAACAGATGTTCTTCATCCATTTAGCGCCGCCTTTGGTCACTAACAAAGAAAAGTGCTTGATAGAGGAGAAAATTGAGAATATAATCCGGCATCATGTTAAAAAAAAGTGTGCGGAATATATATTCCCTTTAACTTACTTGTTATAGCCATCAAATTAAGATGCTTTTACCGGCTTTTGTTACCATATAGGCATTAAAGTCTCAACCATAACTTTATGTTTGATATTTTCCAGATTGAACAATCCTTTCCAGAACTTAAATAGAGAAAACCAGCACGTCAAATTGTTGACTTAATCCTTTGTTTTTCATATCATTTTATTTTTTATTACCTCAGCCTTCAGTTTTTAAGCAACTTAAGCAATCCAAATGAAAAAACCTCTTATGAAGGTATTAAAACTGCCTGATAAATCTAACACTCGGCTATTTATCTATTTTATAGCTGTAGGTGTGTTTGCTTGTTTTTTGCCGACATTGAACAGTGGGTTTGTTTGGGATGACAACCATAATTTTGTTGAGAATTTCAATTATCGTGGCCTCTCCTCCTCTAATTTTTATTGGATGTTTACGACATTCCATGATGCAAATTACCATCCATTAACCTGGCTGACCATAGGCGTTGATTATCTTCTTTGGGGCATGAATCCGGCCGGATATCATCTGACTAATCTGGTATTGCATGTTCTGAACGCTGTTTTGTTTTTTTTATTAATTATTGCATTTCTGCAACGAACATCCAATATCACTACTGATAACTATAGGATTGACATCCAAATAAGTGCGGTTATCGGCGCTCTCTTTTTTGCTGTCCATCCTTTAAGGGTAGAATCAGTGGCCTGGATATCTACACGCGGCGATCTTCTCTGCGGCTTTTTCTATATTCTTACTATAATTGCCTACATGCGGATGAATGATAAAAATGAGACTGTCCACAGGAAAAAATGGTTCCTGCTCTCGCTGCTTTTTTTTGTATTTTCACTATTATCAAGAGCCTGGGGAATTACACTGCCGCTGATACTGCTGATTTTAGATGTCTATCCGCTACGACGTCTGGCCTGGAAAGAACAACTTACCGGAAAGCATATCACAATCTTGATAGAAAAAATTCCTTTTGCCCTGCTTGCTTCCGGCGCCGCAATACTGGCGTTTTTTGCTAAAAAAGGGTCAATGCTGATCTTATCAAAACACGGCATTATTGACCGTATTATGCAGTCAACCTACGGATTATGTTTTTATGTCTGGAAAACTATAGCGCCGGTTAAGCTTTCTCCATTTTACATGCTGTCTAAAAGCTTTGATCCAATGGAGCCAAAGTATATTTTATGCGCATTGTTGGTCTTTAGCACCACTGCCGTGCTGGTTTGCATGAAAAATCGATGGCCATGGGCAATCACAGCCTGGGTTTGTTATATAATAATTGTTTCTCCACTTCTCGGCATTGTTCAGAGCGGTCCGCAGATTGTCGCTGACCGTTATACATATATTTCATGCATGCCATTTGGAATACTTGTCGGAGCCGGAACGCTCAAGTTATGGATGTCTTTACACAAAAAAAGTTTGCTCTCTATAGCCGGCATTTTTGTTATTCCACTGATATGTGCTGGCTTGATTGCTTTATCAGGCATTAGCTTCCGGCAAACTCGGACATGGCATGACAACCGAACATTTTGGGACCATGTTCTAAAACTTAATCCATCTAATTATACAGCCTATTACAATCGGGGAGTATTAAATCAGGATCAAGGCTATCTGAACGCAGCTATTGATGATTACGACTCTGCTATTTTGTCAGATCCAGAATATTCGGAAGCCTTTTATAATCGAGCTGTTTCGCACCAGAGCCTGAAGGATTTTAAGAGTGCAATTTTAGATTACACATGCGCCATTCGGTTTAATCCCAAGCATTATAAAGCATATAACAATCGAGGAGGGTTGCTTAAAAAACAAGGAGATTTGGACGGTGCCATAGCGGATTTCAATGCGGCTATTCGCTTGGCACCTTTTTCTCCTGAGGCATATGCCAATCGGGGAATGATCCGTCTATCGCAAAATAACCTGCAAAGGGCTTTTCAGAATTTTGTCAAAGTTCTTGAGGTAGCTTCACCGTCTTGGCCGCACAGGTTGGCAGTCGAACAGCACCTTATTGATTTACGTAAAAGGCTTGACGCATCGGACTAACAGTATGGTCTTGGTAATAATATTTTGATTATTATCGATATATTACTCAATTGTTTAGTGATAACTCTCGGCCGGGCAAATGATTAACATATTCATTTTTTACTTAGCCGATTGATTTTGTGTGCCGAGAGGTATAATTGGAGTCACAAAAGGTGTTTTGCGCATGAAAAAGCTATTTCCTTTTAGTCAGGAAAGGTCTGCTGTTTCTTTTTGTATCAGTGATAATTGCAGGTGTTTTTTATCATCAGTATGGGTTTAAGTTATATCGCCCTCAGCAACCGTTTCTGATTGCCCATGCTGGCGGGGCTATTAATGGCAGAACATATACAAATTCACTTGAAGCGTTTGAATTTAATTATGCAAGCGGCCACAGATTCTTTGAGGTGGATTTTTCCTGGACTACCGACGGAAACTTGGTATTAATACATGACTGGACCAAAACTTTTCTTGGTAGTGTATAATCTTTTGTGTAAAATTTAAAACAGGTAGAAAAAAAGGCGCTTTTCCTTTAAAAAGGTTTTACTCATAAACCAAAAAAGAAAGGAGAAGCGCCCATGA
>JAFCZU010000416.1 GCA_019314185.1 Deltaproteobacteria bacterium
GTCCAATTTTAGGAATGGCCCCTTTTGTTAAGAGTTCAGATATTATAGCAAAGGATAACAAATCAAACAAAGAAGAGCGAATTTCTGAGTACCAACGGTTATAGGTAGTAGAAAAGATATGGTTATCTTGGTTTTTATCTTTGCTTTTTTTGCTCAAAAAAATGGAAGCTCTAATATGTTCCAAACCGCCAAAGAGTCGAGCTGGACGGTCATCAAAATTCGCAAACCAAAGAAAAAAACTACAGTCAAGACACAGTTTTTGGAGAGGTATCATCCTATCTGTGCAAACAATTGGAAGTTGTACAATCATGCTAAAATAACCAGCGTCATGCAAAATGTGAAAACACCGTTCGACTGTAAAAGCATACAAATTGCCACACCGTTCTGTCTTGTATCCTCGCAAGGCATATTCTTTCTTAATTTTACTATATTCCACATACGGCGGATTTCCAATAATCACGTCAAATCCGCCTTCATTAATAATTCCATAAAACTCGCTAAACCAATGAAAAGGCTGGTGGCTTTCACGCCATTTGGCAAACTCTTTATTGTATTTCTTCTCAGAAGTCACACTCTTTCGGTCAATCCCAAACTCTGAAGCCAGGTAACGATCCAATTCATCGGCAAGGTCGTTCAACCTGCTGCTGAGCTCCCCTTTGGCGTCAGAAAAGCTTTTTGAATCCATTCCGAAACCTGTTTGCATATGCCGGAATTTCTTGAATGCTCGATCAGCAATCTCGGCATTCTCCTCTATACGTGCCATCGCATCAATGCTTTCCCCAAACATCAACTTCTGCTGTTTTTGCTCTCCGGCTTTTGCTGTAGTAATGGTCTCCTTGACCTCATCATAGCTTGCGAACCCCACAAGCGTATTCCCTGCCCGGATATTGAAATCAATGTCCGGCAGAGGTTCGATCTTATCAACACTATCAACCTGGGCAACCAGTTTGAGAAAGAGGCGGAGCTTGCAGATTTCTGTTGCTTCCTCCATCATGTCCACGCCGTAGAGATTGTTCAGGACGATGGACTTGAGGATGAAATAGCGGCGGTTCGGGTGTTTCTCTATCCGCTTGAGGATTTTTCGAAAATCGCCGAATTTATCGGATCGATGTTTTTGACCTGAACTTTCCAGTTCATCTATAAAAATCTGCATCCGGTCAAGACACGCCTCATACAGAGGTTCAAGTATGTTGAGCGCGGCAAAGAGAAAAGCACCGGAACCGCAGGTCGGGTCTAAAACACTCATGCCTGGCTGGAATTTGTCGTTGGATTTATCAGGAATCCGACCTGCTATGGTGTAGTAAATGGCACGAAGCAGTTCAGGGCCTTCGCAATTTTCAATAACATCCTGGGCAAACTGGCGGATGTCAAGATTATAGGTGATGAGATCATTTATGGAATTGATTTCACCCTTTGATATTTTATTTCTGACTTCTTCATAACGCTGCCGCCGTGCCACCACCTCCCGCCAGATTTCGGTAGGCAGTGCATAATCTGAAGTAGCGGGCTTGTTCCACTCTGTACGCTTAGATACATCTTTTATCCCAACTCCTATTTCGTCAGGGAGCGACAATTCAGCGCCTTTTCTTACTGCCTCATAAATATAACGATCAGGATTTCCCGCAAGCAATCTCCATACTGCTTGCTCCCCTTCAAAGGCAATTTTGCATTTCTTTTGGGCCCGATCAAAAAGAAAAGGAATTATAGTGTTTTTGCTGATATACTCCGTGATATCCTCTTTGGTGTAATATGCCCCCATCTGTTTCTGATTGATGTATTTTTCAAAGATATAGCCAAGAACATCAGGGTTGATTTCATTATCGGCTCGCAGAGGGCGTTCATCAAGGTGCCAGTTGTACTGCTCAAAAAATGCGAAGAGATTTTCAAATGCCGCATCTTCGATCTGAATCTCTTTGCCGTGCCGATTTTCAATCTGGTGCTGTTGGAAAAGGCCGCCATCAAGGTAAGGCACCTTGCCCAAAAGTCTGTTTGTTTCAGGGGCGCGGTCTTCCTCTTTTTTGGCAAAGCCTTCAAAAAAGAGGGGGCAGAGGAAATTTTTATAATACCCGTTTTTGCTGTGTTCTTTGCTTTTGCGCAGGCAGGACAGCAGGTAATCTGTATTATTATCGAGAAAGCCCTTTTTCTGGATAAAATAGATGAACATGAGGCGGTTCAGCATAACAGAGACATACCACCGCTGAAACTTGTCTTCAGGAATGCCTTTCAGGAATTTTGAGAACTTTCCATGCTCTGTTTTGAACCGGTCGTAGAACTTCTTTGTGACTTTTTCTACATCAAATGCCTTTTTAGCGCGTCTGCCTACTTCAACTATGGTCAGTTGTTCCTCTTCTTCAAGACTGAATGCCAGATTATCGATTTTCTGGATAAGCAAATCGCCGGATTGGCTTGCATAATAGGTGTGTTCGCGGCATTGAGCAGGCTTTCCGGGCTGACGTTTCACCCATTGCCAGACCTGTCCGGTCTTATCCGCATTAAGATAAATGATGAGGTGTTCATGATGGGATTTTGTAACCTGCCGTTCAATATTCCGTCGAATTGAGTAATCAGGCATTGATCCATTGTTAGCCAGCCCGCACACAAAAACGACTACGCCGCGTTTTTCTGCAATAGCGCCAAGTGCGAAGTTCTGACCGTCAACCGGAATGTCAAGGATAGAGGTATAATGATCCCATCCTAACTCTTCGACAAACAGGGTTTTGAAGTCAAAATTCCGGAGCAGTGTTCGAACTCGTTTAATGTTAAGGGGCATAGTCTATTTGACCTTTTTAGCAAAACGCTGCCTGTAACGATATGTATCGACCTGACTAAATTGAAATTACTGTCGAAGTGTCTCTATTAACCCGATATTTCTTCTGAGCCAATCATTTACTAATTTTTCAATATCTGTGTCTTTCTGCCCAGCGAGTTTTCGCATAAAGTCGGCAATATCCGGCTCAAGATAAACCGGCAAACACAGTTCGGTATCCGGATGAAAAAATTTACCCCTCTCGCCCTTAGAAAAATCATATTCTTCCTTCATTAGTATCACCCCTCGTATTGTTTTGTTTCTTTCTTTGTTGCCTTCCGCGATGAAATAATGCGAATTCTGCATGAGTTCATATCAATCTTACGAAAAGTATGGGATACAACAAGTATTCTTCCGCTGAAGTCTCTACCTATTGTTATCCAACGATTCTCGTTATGACTGTGCTTGATATCAAAAATAGAAATTGCACAGGAATCTTTAAAAACCTCTGCTGTTCGTTGAAAGTTCACCTTATGCTTTTGGATGTTCACGTTCCCTTTGGCCGGATCCCACTCAAAATAGTAG
>JAFCZU010000417.1 GCA_019314185.1 Deltaproteobacteria bacterium
AAAAAAAAAATAACACCTCACAGCTTAAGGCACTCTTTTGCGAGCCATCTGCTGGAAGGAGGCGCTGATTTAAGAGCTGTCCAGGTAATGTTAGGCCATGTTGATATTTCAACCACCCAGATTTACACGCATGTGGCGCGCAAACACCTTGTAGCTATGCATAAAAAATATCATCCAAGAGGATAGGATAAGGTTTTTAGTCTTAGCGCTCTATCGGGCGGGTTTAAAAGATGAACGTCCAACATCGAACGTCCAACATCGAATTTTGAATAAGGAATTCTGCCAATTTATAAACCGGCAGAGCGAAGCGATTTCATTATTCGATGTTCAACGTTCGATGTTCGATGTTGGACGTTTAAAAAAATTCACCTATGTCCTATGGTGCTGAATTTATTAGTCAGAAAACGGGAATTCCTATACTGTTTAATTTCATGGGTTGTAACTTCCTGTAACTTACTGAAATAGTTAAATCACAACTATCGAATATCGAACAAGAAACCGCAGAATTACGAAGGGTCACTTCGACATTTCCGCCAGAGCACTTTGGCGAATTCGATATTCAAAATGCAAAACAGACTAAATCCCGCTCAAAGCGAGACTAAAAAGCGAAGATTTTTAATCTGGCAAGAGGAAAACCAAAGGAGATATAAATGATATCAGGCTGGTGGACACAAGGAGATACTCCCCCTGAAGCAGGGAATCAGGCTGTTAAAGCTGCAATCTATCGTGTAACAAAACCGATATTTCTAATTAATATGAATGGCGAACCCGCAGTGGGCAATGGCGGCACAATTTTAATCGGCGATTTACCGGCGTCCAAGTCAAATGGTTATCCACTTTACGCATATGCTCCCCCCCTGCCCCCTGAGAATCTTGGCGACCCGCATTTTAAAAAAAGGCACAATCTTCGCTATGCTTATATTGCAGGCGCCATGGCTAACGGTATCACCTCCGTTAATATGGTTGAAGAAATGGCGCGTGCCGGAATGTTGGGTTTTTTCGGTGCTGCCGGCCTTTCTCTTGATAAAATAGAATCAGCAATCAACAACTTGCAGCACAGTATAAAAAACCTTCCTTTTGGGTTTAATCTTATCCACAGCCCCAATGACCCGGAACTTGAAGCTGCTGTAGTTGATCTGTATATTAAGCAGGGCATAAGTCTTGTCAGCGCTTCAGCATATATGAATATAACCCTTCCCCTTGTTTACTTCCGCATAAAAGGAATTCATCTTGATCCTGACGGAAACATACTCTGCCCGAATAAAATTATCGCAAAAGTTTCGCGAATTGAAGTCGCAAGGAAATTCTTATCACCTCCTCCTGAAAAACTACTGACAGAACTTGTTGCAAATAAAATGATAACAGCAGACGAAGCAGCTCTTGCCGCATCAGTGCCACTGGCTGAAGATCTGACAGCGGAAGCCGATTCAGGCGGTCATACAGACAACAGGCCTGCTATTTCACTACTTCCGACCATGCTTGCCCTGCGGGATGAAATAGCTGATAAATACAAATTTAAAATGCCCCTGTGTGTCGGGCTTGGCGGAGGTATTGCAACACCTTATTCAGCATCTGCGGCATTTGCAATGGGCGCGGCCTATATACTGACCGGCTCCATAAACCAGTCCTGTGTTGAAGCCGGCACATCGGAAACCGTCCGCCAAATGCTGTCGGAGGCCGCTCAGGCGGACGTAACAATGTCTCCAGCCGCCGACATGTTTGAAATGGGCGTAAAGGTTCAGGTGTTAAAACGCGGGACCATGTTCCCTTTCAGGGCATTGAAACTGTATGAACTTTATTCCATGTATGATAATTTTGAAAGTATCCCTGAAAAGCAAAAAACAGTTCTTGAACGGGACATTTTCCGTTGCAGATTTGAAGAAAACTGGGAACAGACAAAGAGCTTTTTTTTAGAACGTGATCCAAAACAGGTAGAACGCGCTGAAAAAGATCCAAAGCACAAGATGGCTCTTGTGTTTCGTTCCTATCTTGGCCTGAGTTCAAATTGGGCAATAACGGACGATCCGTCAAGAAGAATGGACTATCAAATCTGGTGCGGCCCTTCAATGGGCGCCTTTAATGAATGGGTTAAAGGTTCTTTTCTTGAAAAGTTTGAAAACAGAAAAACAGTCACACTCGCGATGAATCTTCTTCTCGGAGCCTCTGTCACAACCCGTATAAACTGGCTTCGCAACCAGGGAGTTTCTCTGCCTTTAGATGTAGAACGATCTTGTCCCATGGAGCTTTCAAAAATATATGGGTGTCTTGAAGTATGACATCAAAAACAACCGCAATCGATTGAGAATCTCTGGCATAAAAGCATGAAGGCCAAATTTCTGATTTCAACGTTTCGCAACCGTTTACCATAAAAGGAGATTTGTTAGTTATGTTTGTAGTAATCTTTATACCATGAAATAAACCGCTCTATTCCGGCTTCAATCGTGGTGGCGGGTTTAAATCCGACATCTTTTATCAAATCATCAATATCTGCATAAGTTGCAGGGACATCGCCGGGCTGTAAATCAAGGAATTCCTTTTTTGCTTTTTTGCCAAGAGCCTTTTCTATTGCTTCTATGAATTCCATAAGTTCTACCGGATTATTGTTTCCGATATTATAGATCTTATACGGAGCGTATGATGTTCCGGGATCAGGAGCATCCCCGCTCCATTTTGGGTTTGGTTCAGGAAGCCTGCCCATAACCCTGATAACTCCTTCCACTATATCGTCTATATAGGTAAAATCCCTTTGCATTTTGCCGTGATTAAATACCTTGATCGGCTTTTCTTCCAGAATCGCCTTTGTAAAGAGAAAGAGAGCCATGTCAGGCCTGCCCCAGGGACCATATACCGTGAAAAACCTCAGGCCTGTGCAGGGAAGCTGAAACAAATGGCTGTATGTGTGTGCCATGAGTTCATTTGACTTTTTAGAGGCAGCATAAAGTGAAACAGGATGATCAACATTGTCATGAACCGAAAAAGGCATTTTTGTGTTTGCGCCATATACAGAGCTGGATGAAGCAAATACCAGATGTTTAACATTGTTATGCCTGCAGCATTCAAGAAGATTAACAAATCCTGCAATGTTTGAATCAACATAGGCGTGGGGATTTGTTAATGAATATCTTACGCCTGCCTGGGCTGCAAGGTTTACAACAACATCAAACTTAGAATTATTAAATAGCTTTTCCATATTTTTCATGTCTGAAATGTCGATTTTAAAATTGGAAAAGTTGTCAAAAGATTTTAATTTTTCAAGACGGTTTTCTTTGAGTTTGACATCATAATAAGAATTTAAATTGTCAATACCTGTAACATGATATGTTCCTCCAAAAATTGGTTATTGGTAAAAAGATTTGTAACTTTTTGAAAAAAAATATTTATTTTGTCCTGAAAAACTTGGTCCTCTGGGCCAGGATTCTTTATACAGCAATATGCAACCATACAAAAAATGTTACTGCTGACAGAATTGTGCTGATCGAAATAGCTGCTACGGCAAAATCTGTATCTCCC
>JAFCZU010000418.1 GCA_019314185.1 Deltaproteobacteria bacterium
TGGATTTTACCTGGACAGATAATTCTAATAATGAAGACGGATTCAAAATTTATAGAGGTGACAGCCCCTCAACACTTACCTTGATAGACACTGTTGGACCCAACACAACTTCCTACGAGGATACAGGGCTAACTCGCAAAACCGTCTACTATTATCAAGTATGTGCCTACAATGCCGAGGGTGAAGGTTGTTCTGCAATAATAGAAACAAAGACGAAATAGAGTAGATAACCAACAGAGTCGCATCTTAATTATTTACTATTCAATATCGAGCGTCGAATCCTTGCAATCCCTGACTTTCTCGAATTCGCCTTTCGATCGTTGTCAATAATTATTATTTAAGATGCGACCCCGTTGTTCCCTAAAAACCCGTGTTTGCAAAGAAAGGGGTAAAACCATGAGCGAGAAAAAACACATCGGATTTCTCCTGATCGGTGTTCTGATAACAGGCATAATGGTGCCTGCCGTTTTGGCCGCTGCTGATGATACGATAACAGCGCTTGAGCTTGTTGCCGACATTCGCGAAGATTTGAAGGAGATTGACGACCAGATTCGGAACCATAGATATCTTAGTGATCTTCAGAAAGGAAAGGTCTCTGTAGAAGCGCTTAGAGCGTTTCCTGGGCATCAATATCATACCGTGTTGAGTGATCTTCGGTCTATGGCTCTATTTGTTCAGCGGTTTGGCAACGACCCTACGTCCCGTTCCTTTTTGAATGGAGTTCTTCAAGGCGAGTTTGCAGCTATAGAGGGCATCGCTGTGTTGGCTCTAAAATTAGGGATGACTGAAGCTGATCTAAAAAAATATGAAGTCACCCCTGAAGGGTTCGGCTATGCCACATATATGGCCTGGCAGTCCGTGTATGCGTCACCCGCAGAAATTGTCTGCGGCCTCTTGGTAAACTTTCCGGCATGGGGATATAACTGTGGTCAGATGAGCAAGGCGCTTCGGGATGAATACGGATTTTCCGAACAGGATACGGTCTTTTTGGACAGCTTTGCCAACATGCCTTCCTTTGAGGACGTTGCTATAGAAATTATCCAAGACGGATTGAACCAGGGCGTTACCCCCGAAGAAATTCATCGTTCCGCCCGTCTGTTCCAGGCTTATGAAAAAATGTTTTGGGATGCCATGGCTACAATTGCAGGGATAACATTCTGAAATACCTATGCACTTGACTCCTAATTTGTTTTGTGGCCAAACGGATTTGTAAAAATCTATGGAATTTGGATTAAGATATGGTTGATAAGAGGTGCCTGTGATGAGGTCAAAGTCGTAGCCCTAGTTTTGATATCGCCCGCTATAAGGAGTTTAGCGGAGAAATGTAAGCCGTGAAAGGAGGTGGACTTATGCATAAAGCTACTACCGTTTTGATGTGTTGTTTTATTCTAATAATATCGACTGTAATCACGGGAGGGGCAGATTCTCAGGATATTAGTAGAAGTGAGACACCTTTGATTTTGACGATCACCTGCGTCACTTGTCATCCCACGCATGTTGACATTGAGTCTGTGGAAAAAGACCTAATGGATAGTGGGGAGATCAGTTGCTTTAGGTGCCATGAACCTGCGACGAACCGAGCGCATCATGAGACAGGCATTATCCATGCGACGACCGCAGAGGGGGGAGTGATCTGTCATGTATGTCACGAATAATTGGCACCGAGGAGAGGTTGTGTTGCATATTCGGTATAAGGACGGACCATAAGATGGTTTAAGAAGCGGAGAAATAGGTGGTATTCGGATCCCATTAGCATCTGATGGACCCAGGTCGCGGAGTTCACACGCAAGACCGAATATCCAAACAGGTGCTCCTTTGCGTCCTCGGTCAATCCGGCCATTACGCCCAGCGATGCGTGGCTGACCGAGTCCGATTGTGATTAGGTACTGGCTCATTATGCAGAAAGGTTTCCTCGTAGTCCGAATAAAGTCTCAAAGCCTGTGGTGGTCCATATCCGCCGGACAGATTAGCATGTGTCTGCAGGAGTCTGAAGATTTTCGACTTCTAGGAATGTAAGTGATGGAGAGTACCCAGAACAATGAAGGGACGCTTTGTATTCGCCTTGGTCGTGGACACACAATAGGCTCCAAACATCGTACATGAGAGGTGGCGCAATGAAAAGAATGATGGGTTTATGCATTATTGTTGTTGTTTTGTTCTTTGGCGACCTTAGCTATGGAGGTGGGAAAATCATCGCTACTCCAAACGCTCCAGAGGCGATCGGTCCCTATTCTCAAGCTATAAAAAAGGGCAGTCTTGTATTCCTTTCAGGCCAGATTGCCATTGATCCGGCGACAGGAGATCTCGTGGGGGCCGGCGACATTCAACAGCAAACGGAACAGGTTTGCAAAAACCTCATAGCAGTCCTTGAGGCAAGTGGGATGACCCCTATAGATGTTCTGATGTCCTTCTGCTTTTTGACAAACATAGACGACTTCTTGGCCTTCAACGAAATCTATGCCCACTATTTCGGAGACCATCCTCCAGCTAGGGGAACCGTTGAGGTGGCTCGACTGCCGAAAGGTGCCTTGGTAGAAATAGCCGTTATTGCTGGAAAGTAGTACATGCTGGATGACGCCCTGAAATCAAACGAAATGGCCTCTGAGCTGACGATTCGACGGGCATACAGTTTGTGGGAGAGGAAATTTAGGCATAGAACAGTGCTTTTGAACTTTTACGCTCCAAGCAGAAGTTAGCTGTCCTTGAGAGCACGAAAAAGGTGGGCATCAAGGAGGCTGCCGGCGTGGCTGGTGTCCACTACGTCACTCTTTATGAGTGGCTTCGAAGATATGAGGCCATAGGAGAAGAGGCATTTTTGAGCTACAAGCCCGCTTCGCCGGAACGGGGTGTCAAAAAGATAAGCACCCAACAGGAGGAAGCGACGCTTTCAACAGCGCAAGTATACTGCTTTTGGATGAGGACAGGTGAGGAACCAGCTGCGACGACAGGGGATAACCATTTCAATCAGGACAGTGCCGGTTAAGATTTTTTGGAGCAACTGAACTTCAGGGGGTGGGAACATGAAACCAACCCCACAAAAGGCAAGCAAGATGTGCAAGTTATTTTTACTTACTTCCTATCATCCGGCAATGAGAGAGGAGGTGGTTGAAATGAATATTTAGGAAGCAATTGCGGCAGGAACTATCGTTTGTAGAAGAAACATGAAGCAGGAACGGCATTAGAAAAGGAGGAAAAAGAGATAAGGAGAATGAGCACAAAACAGACGATGAGACCGCTTGCTTGCAAATTAGCCATTAGTTATGTCAAGTGGCAATATTTGCTCGAAAAAAGTGTACGGTGGCGAAATAATCCTTGAACCTACAAACCTACAACGAAAGGAGAAAAAGATGAACGGGGCAACATAAGGGACGTACATTAGTTTATAAGTTAACGGAGTACTTAAACTATGATATCTGCTTTGCATGCCACGCCAATCAAGAATAGATGCGCCGGGTGCGCTTCATCATATTATTGCCCGAAAACGTCACGTTCGCGCGGAGTCAGAGCTTCAGCACACTGCTGGATCTCTGATAGTTCCACTTTTTCCCGTCTTATTCGCGTTTGCTGCTTGATGGCTTTGTAAATGGAGGAGGTACTGGTCGTTAAATGGCTTGGTTAGAAAATCTATCGCTGGTCGGTACCGTGAACTTGAA
>JAFCZU010000064.1 GCA_019314185.1 Deltaproteobacteria bacterium
TTGCTGATTCCTCGATTTTTATCCTGTCTTCATAAACATGCTTTATCAGATGGCCAAGTTCAGGGAAAATAAGAGCCTTGCAGGCCAGTTTACATGCTTTAAGGCTTCCAGGCATACAAAATAGCAAAGTTCCTTTGATTAAACCGGCAGTGGCGCGGGATAAAAGAGCTGCTGAATCTATTTCTTCAAAACTGAGCATGGCAAACAGAGGTCCGAAGGCTGAAAGCTCTTTTTCAAACATCGGACGCACAGCTTCAATGGTAACATCCCTGCCGCTTATTCCTGTGCCTCCTGTCAGCAAAAGAACATGGGGCCTGTAATCTTGAATAACAGTGAGCGCTGTTTCTTTAATGGTTTCGGCTTCATCAGAAATTACACTGTGAAATACAATTTCGTGTCCCTCTTTTCGGGCCTGCTTGCCGATCCAATGTCCGCTTTTATCATCTGCAAAGGTTCGTGTGGTTGAAACAGAAATTATTCCGACTCTTAAATTCTTTGGAGCATTTTTCTTGTGTTCCTTTGTACCCATATTATCTCCGTTGGTGACTACTCACGTAGTCAGGCTGAAGCTGTTTAAACTGAAGGCTGAAGGGGGTTAGGACTCTTCAATAGTGATCTGATCTCTGCCGTCACATTCAGAAAGCAAAACATTAACTGTTTCCGAGCGTCTTGTTTCAATATATTTCCCAACATAATTAGCCTGAATCGGAAGTTCCCTGTGCCCCCTGTCAACAAGCACGGCCAGTTCAACCTGATCCGGTCTTCCAAAATCTACTATAGCATCCATCGCCGCCCTGATAGTGCGGCCTGTGAACAAAACATCATCTACTAATATTATATGTTTGCTATCTACAGAAAAGGATATATCCGTAGCCTGAACAACAGGGTGATGACTGATCCTGGTCCAGTCATCACGATATAGTGTGATGTCAATATCGCCTGTCGGGACAATTATCCCTTCGATTTCATTAATGCGGGACTGGATACGTTTTGCAAGATATACCCCCCGTGTATGAATGCCTATTAAAGTAAGGCTTTCAGCGCCTTTGTGTATCTCAAGAATCTCATGTGTAATTCTTGTCATTATCCGATTAATATCTGCTGCATCCAAAATTATATCTTGTTTGCTCATTATTTTTCTCCGGCAATCTTAATCGCAAATTTCTAACCTATCTTTTTTATATCATGTAATAATTTGAGATCAAGATTAATATCTTAACACCTGACATTTGATGAACCCGTAAAAAGTCTCGAAATTGTCATGCCGGACCCCGTATCCGGTGCGGGGCAGGCCCGATCCGGCATCCAGAACGCATTGAATTTACTGGATAGCGCTAAAGCTTCACTACGTGCCCGGCTTTCGCCGGAATGACGGGAAACGGTATTTTTCGACTTTTTACGAATTCATCACATTTAAATTCTCAAGTTTCGCACCCTTTAATTTAGCCGAAGCGTTAGACGGCAAGGGTTAGAAATGTTATTTTCAACCCTTACCGTCTTGATATTGATAAAAATCAAGGGTGCGAAACTTGAGTAAATTGCCTTGATTTTACCTGCTATTTTTCATATGCTTTTATGTTTTAAATTTTACAAAAACAAAGAGGCATCTTTTCAATATGAAATATCCCTGTTCAGGCATAATACTTGCCGGCGGGTTAAACACCCGTTTTTCCGGCAACAATAAGGCGTTTATCAGTATTGACGGGAAAACTATCCTTGATCATATATATGAAGTTTTTTCCGGTCTGTTCGAAGAGATCATCCTTGTTACCAATGATCCGCTCGAATATCTTGGGTGGAATTTTAATGTTGTGACAGATATTTACCAGATCCGGAGTTCTCTGACAGGTATTCACGCGGGTCTTTTTTATTCAACCAATCCATATTCTTTTTTTACAGCCTGCGACACCCCGTTTCTGAAAACAGAACTAATTGATATGATAGTGAATAATATTCAACCAAAGATCGACGTTGTTATGCCTGAGGCTCAGGATGGCTTGCAGCCTTTATGCGCCGTATATTCAAAAAATTGTCTTACACTTGTTGAACGGCATCTCGCCCGGAAAGAATTTAAGATCAGACAGTTTTTTCAAAAGGTACGGACAAAAAAAATTCCTGAAAAATTATTACGCGAAAAAGATCCTGATCTGTTGTCTTTTTTGAACATTAATACGCTGGATGATCTGGACAGGGCAAAACAAATTGTCCAAAAGCAAAAGGAGAGGTTATGAATAGCGCTACTTTTATCGATGAAATCAAAAAACACCCGGATTATGAAAAGGTTGGAATGATCCTGTGCCATAACGGCGTTGTGCGGGGCACATCACGCGATGGCCGGAAAGTATCCGGGTTGAAGGTTGCAGTTGATCATGAAAAATTGCGGCAGATTATACAGGAGCAGAAAAAAAAATCCGGAATAATTGAGATACTGGTACAAATTAATGAAAACAGAAAGTTATCCGTAGGGGATGATGTGATGTTTCTGGTGGTTGCCGGTGACATACGGGACAATGTTATTGCGACGCTGAAAGACACACTAAATGCTGTCAAAACAACCGTGACACAGAAAACCGAATTTTTTGTGTGATCAGGTGTTTATTTATTGACAAGTTCCTTATACGCTTTTTGTATTTCCTTAAAACGTTTTTCCGCCAGTTCTTTAAATTCTTCTCCGAGATGAAGAACCTTGTCCGGATGATATTTGTTTGCAAGTTTTCTGTAAGCAGCTTTTATCTGTTCTTCTTCAGCATTTCTTGGGATTCCAAGCACCGTATAAGGATCGCCGGCTCCATGCTTTCCCCTGGACTGATATTTGTCTGATGTTTTATTTTCAGAAAATCCTCTGTTGCTTTTTCTTGCAAAGGATTGATGGTTATCCTGATCGTAGTTTGCGTATTTGTATCCTTTTTGTTTTTTAGAATAAAAATATTTCCACAAAAGATATAAAATAATCAGATCATCTATCCATCCCCAACCAACAATCATGTCTGGAAAAAGGTCATAAGGACAAAGAGTATAAAACAATGCTAATAGCGACAGGACAATTTTTACCATGAATTAAATCAGTCCGGGATGACAACGGAGTTCCTTTTCAATTTCATCGGTGTTCAGAGCATTATAGCGAACAATGTTCTGGAGATGAAAGAGACTGTCAGTCTCAATCCCCGTGAATTTGACGGCTATCATTTCCGAATCGTTACGAACAATCTCTCCATTCACCTGAACTTCCAATTTGCTGCCTGTTCCGCTCAGATGAATCACCACAAGACATTCTGATCCCACTTTTATATCTTCAGAAATCGGCAGGAGACAGCCTCCGACGCTGAGATCGTTGATTTTATTCGTTTTGTATGTAAGATTGTTAACATGTATTTCCGTTGTGACACTAAAAGGAATACGACTGAAACGTCTTTTTTCGATAGACATAAAAGGCCTCCTTTATTTGATGAACTCGTAAAAAGCTAAGTTATGCCGCTTTGCGACACTGTAACCGAAAACAACTTGTTAATTATTTGAATATCGAACAAGGAATTTCGAATGATGAAGTGTGGAATCGCTACGTTCTATCTTTTTACATATTAAAAATGATAGAATACCTTACTTCGACATTCATAATTTCTTGTTCGATATTCTGCGGTTCAAAACAAACTCGTAAATTTGATTTTTAAAAAAGCAAAATATATCGAACAATTAACGAGTTGCTTGAAAATCTTTTGTGAAAAAGCATCAAAGCTGCTATTTGCGAAATGTGTTAAGCGTTTGATATAACAATTAAATTTTTATCTTAACACCTAACATTTTATGTATCTGACTTACTGCTTGTCAAATAATATGTCATCTGATAATTTGTTGCAATGCAAAAACCATGTGATGATCCAATATTAATTCTGGCATCCAAATCTCCGCGGCGCCGGTATCTTTTAGAACAGGCAGGAATTTCTTTTAGCGTTATTCCAAGCAACTTTGATGAAAGTACTGTATCCTTGTCTTCGCCTGAAGTTTATGTAAAGGTTCTCGCTGAAAAAAAGGCTGATGAAGTATCAAAAAAGCATCCTGAAAGATGGGTTGTTGGAGCTGATACAATTGTTCTGATAGACAGCATTGTTCTTGGAAAACCAGGTTCAAGGGATGAAGCACGCGATATGTTAAAAAGTCTCGCAGGCCAGACTCATCAAATTTTAACAGGTTATTGTATATGCTGCAAAACAAAAAAACGCTGCTTTTCAGAAACAATTAAAACAGATGTTCTTTTTAAAAACCTGTCTGATGAGGAGATCGAGTGGTACATACATACAAAGGAGCCTTTTGACAAGGCAGGAGCATATGCAATTCAGGGCTTTGGCACATTCCTTGTGAAAAGTATCAACGGTTCTTATACAAATGTTGTCGGGCTTCCTGTTTGTGAGATTGTTGAATTTTTGATTAAAGAGGGTATCCTGGGCCGGGAGTTAGAGGTGGGAGGCCGGACCAGGGATTGATATTTGTCGATGGGTTTCTACGTTTCTGTGTGGAAACGAGAAAAAACAACTTAGTCTTTATTGTTTTTATCATAGAGCACAGAGAAAACCTCTGTGTACTTTGTGATCTCTGTGGTAAGTTGCAGTTAAGTATGGAGGATTAATTATGCCGGGTTTTGAAATATTTGGAGATGAGGAAAGAAAAGAGGTTCAGGACGTTCTTGATACAGGAGTTTTGTTTCGTTATGGTTTTGATCAGGCTCGCAATGGCCACTGGAAGGCAAAAACATTTGAAACAGAGCTGGCGAAAGGTGTGGGTGTAAAATACAGCCACTTGTGCTCCAGCGGTACATCGGCGCTTTGTATAGCTTTGGCATCCTGCGGTGTTGGGGCGGGAGATGAAGTGATTGTTCCCCCGTTTACCTTTATAGCAACGATTGAAGCTGTTCTTGGGGCCGGAGCCGTGCCTGTGTTTGCTGAAATTGATGAAACATTATGCCTCGATCCTGAAGCTGTCAGGGCTGCTGTAACTTCTCGCACAAAAGCCGTGCTGCCTGTACATATGTGTGGAGCCATGGCTCGTATTGATGAAATAAAAGATCTATGTGATCAAAAACAGATTGTTTTGATAGAGGATGCCTGCCAGGCTATCGGCGGCACGCTTAACGGGAAAGCTTTAGGCTCATTCGGGCAAATTGGCTGTTTTTCATTCGATCCTGTCAAAACAATTACATGCGGCGAGGGAGGAGCGGTTGTAACCGACGACGAGAAGCTATACAAAACAGCCGAAGCATATGCAGACCATGGACATGACCATATAGGCGATGACAGAGGGCTTGAGTGTCATCCTGCTCTTGGGACAAACTATCGCATAAGTGAGTTGAATGCAGCGGTAGGCCTGGCACAGTTGAGAAAGCTTGATTATATTCTGGAAAAACAGCGCTCATCTAAAAAAGCCATCAAGGATGCTCTGACCCGGTTTCCGGAAATCACATTTCGCAGAATTCCGGATGAAAAAGGCGATTCAGCCACATTCCTTTCATTTTTTCTGCCAAAAGAATCACTAACCCGCAAAATTGCAGGCGATCTTGGAAGAGCGGGCGTTGATGCCTGTTTCTACTGGTATGATAATAACTGGCACTATATAAGAAACTGGGATCACTTGAAAAAGCTTAAGTCTGCGGCAAAATTGTCTGTCAGTTTGCTCGAAAAATGCCCGGACTATGGAAAAGTAAACCTTCCTCAATCTGATCAGATAATGAGCAGAACCATATCAATGCTGATAAAGCTTTCCTGGACAGAGGATGAACTCAAACAGAGGGTAGAGAAAATTGTTGGAGTGTTGGATAAGAGTTTGAAGTAACAAGTGAGCTAACTTGATAGTATAGGAATTTCCATTTTATGCTTAATGAATTCGGTACCTATAGGATATAGGTGGATTTTTTTGAATGTCCAACATCGAACGTCCAACATCGAATGTCGAATAATGAAGCCGCTTCGCTCTGCCGGTTTTCTTGTTCCCATGCACCAGCGTGGGAATGCATACCATATAGGTTCTTACGCTGGACGCATGGGAATGAGTAAAGTCAGTGTGTGTCAGTGGCTAGTAATTTAACAGCAAATAAAGGATAATGATATGTTTAGAAATTTTAAAATGGTTTCCAAGGTTGTTTTTGGAAGAGGTTGTTTTAACCAGCTTGATGATATTCTTGCCGACAAACGGGCAGATGATGATTCGTTTGTTGTTTTTCTTGTGGATAATGTGTTTGAAAACAGCGCGCTTAAAGGCAGGCTGCCGGTAAAAGACAGGGACTTGATTATATGGGTTAATGTTGATGAAGAACCTAAAACATCATACGTGGATGCTTTGACAGAGCAGGTAAAGACTCATGTCTCTGACTTGCCTGCCGGTATAATCGGTATTGGCGGGGGGGGCACAATGGATCTTGCAAAAGCGGTATCTCTTATGCTGACAAACCCGGGTCCTGCCTCAAATTATCAGGGATGGGATCTGATAAAAAATCCGGCTGTCTATCATGTCGGCATTCCGACTATTTCAGGAACAGGGGCGGAGGTGTCCAGAACTACAGTATTAACCGGTCCTGAAAAAAAGCTGGGAATAAATTCTGATTATACGGTTTTTGACCAGATAATACTCGATCCTGAACTGATCGCAGGGGTTCCCGCTGAGCAGCATTTTTACACAGGAATGGATTGCTATATTCATTGTGTGGAATCTTTAAACGGCACATATCTCAATACATTCAGCAAGGCGTACGGCGAAAAGTCTATTGATCTGTGCAGAGAGGTTTTTTTAGATGGCGGTGCAGACAGTGATGATAAATTGATGATGGCCTCATATTGCGGCGGTATGAGCATAGCCTATTCACAGGTTGGAGTATGTCATGCTTTGTCTTACGGCCTTTCCTTTGTCTTAGGCACGCACCATGGAATAGGAAACTGCATCGTTTTTGACTATCTTGATGAATATTATCCTGAAGGGGTTAATGAATTTCGCAGAATGATGGAAAAACTGGGTATTAGTCTTCCGCGAAATCTTGTGGCAGGCCTGGAAGAGGATAAATTAGACAAGATGACAGATGTTGCCCTTGTGCTTGAGCCGCTCTGGGAAAACGCTCTTGGAAAAGACTGGAAAAAGGTTATAACACGAGAAAAAATTAAAGAGATGTATAAAAGAATGTAGGAAAGCGGGTTGTTAATGGAGCTTCAAACAATCATTTCCGGTAGAATCTTTTCAACCTGTGCAGTTAGGATTTACCGTGTTTTGTTAATAACTCAAGTTTCGCATCCTTTAATTTAGCCAAAGCGTTAGACGGCAAGGGCTAAAAATAAATTTTAAGGCGAAATATACTGCCTGTGGTTTTTACAACGGCGCCAATCAATTAATATAAGATTGATGCTTTTAGCGCCTGATCGTAATGTATGCCGCCCGCCAAACCTGATTCCCTTTAAGAGAGCATCTTTTTCTTTTTCCGTTAGATAGCGCCATTTTCCTCTTGCAAGCCTTCCGAGTTTTATGTTTGCAATCCTTATCCTGTTTAATTGTATAACACCGTTGCCTGTTTTTCCTGCCATGCGGCGTATCTGTCTGTTTTTGCCCTCTTTTAATACAATCCGAAATTGTTTTAAAGAAATTCTTTTTATTTCCGCGGGTCTGGTTTTTGTTCCCATTATCGGCATACCCTGTGCCATATTTAGAAGAGCTTTGTCGGTCAAGGGTTTTGCCACGGTTACTTCATATTCTTTTTCATGATCAAAGGAAGGGTGAGAAAGCCTGTGATGCAGTTCTCCATCGTTTGTTAAAAGCAAAAGCCCTGTTGAATCTTTGTCAAGACGTCCAACCGGATAAACGCGCCCGGAAATATCTATAAGGTCTAATACAATCTTATCCCCCGGCTGGTTGCAGCTTGTAACATAGCCCATGGGCTTGTTCAGTGCGATGTAAACCATATCCTGCTTGATTGCAACCGGCTTCCCATTGATTTCCACCCTGTCTTTTTCAGGATCAACCTTTGTGCCAAGCTCGTTTACAACTTTGCCGTTAACCTTTACAAGGCCGTCTGTTATATGTTTTTCTCCATGTCTTCTGGAACAGCATCCAGCCATTGAGAGAAATTTTTGCAGTCGTATTAATACCATACTCTTTGGATTGTTGATTGTTGATTGATGGAATCGCTTTGCTTTCTGACCTCTGACTTCCGACTTCCGACCTCCGACTTCTGACCACTGATCTCTGATTTTTACGGCTGAAAGCCACTCCCACTCAACCACTCAACCACTCGACTACTCGACCAATCTACGATCTGTAATCAGCATTAATTTTAACATAGTCAATGGAGAAATCACATGTTAATACAGAAGAAAATCCCATGCCTGCATGCAAGTCAATAGTTACTGTAAATTCAGGCTGTTTAAGAACCTTTGTCGCTTTAGCTTCAGCTTTTTTTCCGCACCCCATACTGTCTTTTACCATCAAAACATCATCAAAAAACAGATCCACTCTGTCTGGATCAAACAGGGCGTTTGCTCTGCCGACTGCGCCAAGAATCCTCCCCCAGTTAGCATCTTCGCCGAAAAACGCCGTTTTTACAAGGTTTGAGTCGGCAACAGTCTTTGCAACCTTATGTGCATCATTGTTTGTAAGGGCGCCCTTTACCGCAATTTCAACCATCTTTGTGGCCCCCTCTCCGTCTTTTATAATTTTTTTTGCAAGGCTGATCATGACCTCGTCAAGGGCCTTTTGAAATGAACTGTTTTGGGTGGAGCCTTGAACAACGGCTTCAGACACACCGTTTGCCATAATAATGACAGAATCGTTAGTACTCATGTCGCCGTCAATGGTGATTCTGTTAAAGGAACGTTCTGTTGCATTATAAAGGGCATCGTAAAGAAAATCCGGCGAAGCTTTAATGTCGGTGCAGATAAAACAAAGCATTGTGGCCATGTCAGGGCATATCATGCCGGAACCTTTGGCTACGCCGCATATTGTAAAGGTTTTGCCTTCAATAGCCCCTTGTGCGGAAACTGTTTTCGGCACAGTATCGGTTGTCATTATGGCTTTGGCAAGATCGTCAAACCCTCTCGGGGCAAGCGTTTTAACAAGCCTTGGGGTTGCTTTTTTAATCTTTGCTATCGGCAGCGGCTTTCCAATAACCCCTGTTGAAGCTACGAGTACATGATCTTCGGACATGCCGAGAGCAGCAGCAGCATGGCCGGCCATGTCTTTTGCATCACGCATTCCATGCTCTCCGGTACAGCAGTTTGCGTTGCCGCTGTTAACGATAACAGCCTGGCAGACGCCCTGCTTAATCCGTTCAATGTCTAAAAGCACTGGAGCTGCTTTAATTTTGTTTTGTGTAAATACACTGGCAACACAGGCAGGAACTTCCGACAAGATAAGCCCCAGGTCTTTTCTGCCATTTTTTTTAAGTCCTGAAGCGATTCCTGCTGCCTTAAAGCCCGGACAGAATATTTTTTTCATAGCATTTATCTTATCTCAAAGATTGATGTTTTAGCCGGTAAACACCTGGCGTACAAATCCATTGTTGCTTTTATCTAACCTGGATTGAGCGATCAGCCATTAGCTTTTAGCTATTAGTCAAACTATATCAAGATGTTATTAAATAATAACATCTCACCCAATGGGTGAAAATCAAATCGCTGGTAACCATCCGAAATAATACCTGCCGCGACGGGCGCGAGCACTGCGGGAAAGCTAACCGCTAATTGCTAAGAGCTCATCTTAGTTAATAGTGAGTTAGGGCTCTTCAACCGTGAACCGCTCAACCCAAGCTTTATATACCTGCAAACCAGCAAAATTGGCAACAGCTATTTCTTTCTTAATTGATCACCCACAGATTTACGCTGATCATCATTGATGCTTTTCAGCTTTTTATAACAGGGACATAATCCTTCTTGATATTTTAATAATTATATCATAAAGCTACAGAAACAACAGAAAAATATTCGTAATCACTCAACTATATAGGTTGAAGCTCCATAACAGTCTTCAATCTATCCACCTGCGGCCATATAATTTTGGCAAGCATTATCCCGAAACACGGCACAAAATCATACGATTTAATTAAAGCAGTAAGGCTTTATGCAAAGCAAAAAATAGTGGAAGAACCCAGGTAGTATTACAACTGTGAGAAGTGAGAAGTGAATATTGAAAATTGCATGGAAATGGGAAATGAAAAACGAGGAGCTAAAAAATAGAACCAAGAAGTTTGCGCATAGCTGTTAAGGGTTACATAAAAACATAAAACCCAAATCAGGGGGAGAAGTCTTATGATACAAGCAAGGGCTCATACGTTATATCAGGTTAGGTACGTATGGGCTTTTTTTGTTCTTAAACTCAGGCAGAGGAATGTTTTATGAAAATTCTCATTGTTGATGACGATCCAAAGGGGTTTTACTCAAGTTTCGCACCCTTTAATTTAGCCAAAGCGTTAGACGGCAAGGGTTGAAAATAAATTTTAAGGCGAAATATACTGCCTGTGCTTTTTACAACGGCGCCAATCAATTAATATAAGATTGATGCTTAATACATCTTTAAATTAAATATGTTATATCTCCTTTGCGCCTGATCGTAATGTATGCCGCACAGGTTGCTGCTTACAAAATATAAGTAAATGATTTCGCTGTAAAAATGTTATTTTCAACCCTTCATGCTCAAAGGGCACTATGTGAGGATAGCGAAAAAGCTGGATGACAAGATCCAAGATCTTGAAAAAACCAACATTGAGCTGAAGAAAACAGAGGATTTTCTGCATAAAAAGGAAAAAGAGCGCAAACAAACTTTTGCGAAATTACAAAAAACTCTGGAAGGAAATATCAACGCCCTGGCATCAGCAATGAACAAGAGAGACCCTTACACAGCAGGTCATCAGCAGCGTGTGGCCAACGCGCGCTATTGCCGAAGAAATGGGGCTTTCGAAAGATGAGACCCATGGAATCAGAACAGCCGGAACAATTCATAAGGTCGGCAAGATATCCGTGCCCGCCGAGATTCTTGTTAAGCCAAGCCGGTTAAACGACATCGAATTCAGTATAGTTAAGACTCATTCCCAGGTCGGCTATGACATATTAAAGGATATAGAATTTCCATGGCCTGTTGCTGAAATCGTGCTTTAACATCACGAAAGGATGGATGGTTTCGGTAGCTTAAAAAATCAAACAGATAACACATTCTGATAATTGCCCATTAAACAAATTAGTGAAAGAAAAGTAAAATGAAAAAATCATTCATAACCTCTCAGCAACACTTTCAAAGTTTAAGGCGAAATTTCCTTACGTTCGTGATTGCTGCTTTTATCTTGACGGCCGCCTTCTTTTCAACTGTTGCCGCCTGGCAGGAACCGTTATCGATAAAGGTCGGCGCTTATGCAAATTACCCTAAAATTTTTATGAATGCAAACGGCAGGGTTTCCGGATTCTGGCCCGATCTCATGGAACATATGGCTCAAGCAGAAAACTGGGAGATAGAATATGTCTGGGGGACATGGAGTGATGGCCTCGACCGCTTAAAGAGCGAAGAGATAGATATAATGCCGGATGTGGCATTTACGGAAAAGCGCAATAAACTCTATGCCTTCTCTGAAGCCCCTGTTCTTATGAGCTGGACAAGGATGTATGTTAATAAAGAGAATGCTGAAATCCAGTCCATCACAGACCTGAGAAACAAAAAAATCGCCGCCCTTAAGGGAAGCGTCAACCTTGAAGGCCCTGGTGGATTGAGAGAAATCGTTCGTGGATTTAATTTAAACTGCACCTTCCTGAAACTGGATGATTACACGGAAGTCTTCAAGGCAATAGAAGAAAACAGGGCCGATGCCGGGATAACAAACAGGAACTTCGGGAATAAAAACGCGAAAAAATTTAATCTTAAAAAGACACCGATTCTTTTCCAGCCCATTAATATAAAATTTGCCTTTCCGAAGGACGCCGAATCAACCCCATACCTTTCCGAAAGAGTCAATTATCATATAAAGCAGCTTAAACAGGACGAGAGTTCCATCTATTACCGGTTGTTAGAGGAATATTTTGAATCGGAAATCGCGGAAAAGACGATTAAAGTATTCCCCGGATGGCTTAGCGCTGTATTAAAAAGTATAGCGGTTCTATTTGTTTTTTTAATTCTTGTGATAATCGCAACAAGAATACAGGTAAAAAGAAAGACAAAAGAAATCAGGGTCAAGAGCGAGGCGTTGCAGATAAGCGAACAAAGATACCGTGAAATTTACAATTCCCCCAGTGATGCCATTTTTATCCACGATGCTTCGACGGGTGAGATTCTTGATGTGAACCGTGCGATGCTGGAAATGTATGGTTATGACCGTGAAGAAGTTTTACAAATGAAAATTGGAGATATCAGTTCAGGGAACCATCCCTATACCCAGGATCAAGCTGGGAAACTGGTCAATAAGGCAATAGTTGACGGGCCGCAGACGTTTGAGTGGCAGGCGAAAAAGAAAAACGGAAAGTCTTTCTGGGCTGAAGTCGCGTTAAAATATAGCGAGATTCAGGATGCAGGGTATGTTGTCGCTGTCGTGCGGGATGTCACAGAACGAAAGCAGGCAGAGGAAACGCTACAGGAGAGTGAAAGAAGACTTGCAAGTGCTATTGAGGGGAATTCGATCCCAACCTTTATTATTGACGGCAATCACTTCATTACACACTGGAATAAGGCTTGTGAGAGTTTGACCGGTTTTTCTGCTTCTGAAACGGTGGGTACAAAAAAACAATGGCTTGCTTTCTATCATGAAGAAAGACCGGTTATGGCTGATTCCGTAGTGGATGGGGCGACAGAGGAAAAAATGGCCGAATGTTATAAGCATATCGGCTATAACAAATCTGCTCTGATTGAAGGGGCGTATGAAGGTGAAAATTTTTATCCTGATCTTGGAGAAAAAGGCAAATGGCTTTTCTTTACTGCAGCGCCATTGAAAGACCAACAGGGAAAGATTGTTGGCGCAATAGAAACTTTCCAGGATGTTACCGAACGAAGGAATATGGAGGAGCAGATCCGCCAGTCCCAGAAGATGGAGGCCATCGGCACTCTGGCCGCCGGCATAGCCCATGACTTTAACAACCTGCTGACTGTCATCATCGGTAATGCCCAGCTTGCGTTGATGGATGTCATCAAGAATGAATCCTTACGCAAGGGAATAGAAGAAATCGAGAAAGCCGGGGACAGGGCGGCATCTCTTATCCGGCAGCTTCTTGCCTTCAGCCGTAAGCAGATAATAAAGCCTGAGATTATGGATCTGAATAAAGGGATAAACGAGACGGAAAAGATGCTTAAGCGTATGATCGGAGAGGATATTGAATTTCTAACGGTTTTAGAACCTGAGCTGTGGAAGGTCTATGCCAACTCCGGACAGATCAGCCAGATAATCATGAACATGGTGATTAATGCCGGAGACGCCATGCCGCAGGGAGGAAAGCTCACCATTGAGACAGCCAACACTGATCTAAACGAGAACTATTTTCGTGATCACGGTATTGAAGGAGAAAAGACAGGCCATTATGTGATGCTGGCTGTAAGTGATACCGGAAGCGGGATGGACAAGGAAACCCAGGAACATATTTTTGAGCCTTTTTTCACCACAAAGGAAGTCGGCAAGGGCACGGGACTGGGTTTGTCTACAGCCTACGGCATTGTTAAACAAAATAATGGTTTTATCTGGGTTTACAGCGAGCCTGGAAAAGGAACGATATTCAAGGTCTATCTGCCAAAGGTACAGGGGGATGCGGAGCCGGAGGAAAAAGAACAACCCCCTGTAGTCGAACTATCCGGTTCTGAAACAGTTTTGATTGTGGATGATGATGAAGGTCTTCTACAATTTGCGCAAAAGGTTCTCCAGGGCTATGGGTACAAAGTCCTTGTGGCTGAAAATGGTGAAGATGCTTTGATGGTCAGCCAGTCTTACGAGGGGCCGATTGATCTGATGATAACTGATGTGGTGATGCCGAAGATGGGCGGGAAGGAACTCATGGAAAGGTTACAGCCTATTTATCCTCAGATGAAGGTAATTTATATGTCAGGATACACGGACAACGCAATTGTTCATCACGGTGTTTTGACGACAGGGCTGAATTTTCTCGAAAAACCTTTTTCGCCGAAAAGCCTGGCACTCAAAGTGCAGGAAGCGCTGGGGAATTGAGAAGTGAGAATTGAGAAGTGAGAATTTAAGGAACTGTGAAAATTACTAATGATGGAGCGCAGCGACTTCCTGTTTGAAGCTTTTTAAAGATAAAGGGTTTAAAATTAAATAGTGTAGCCAAGGGTCACCTTTTTTTGCTTCCCTATGCCGGTACGATTTGACAGAAGGCGCCTTGATCAGGAGTATTGGCAGTTGATCAGAGGCAAACCCCAATCCACCGCCTGATTTTTGAATTCCCTTAGCAATAAGGCCTTGCAGCAATTTTGCCTGCACCTGAGTGTTACAAACAAAACATTATAAGTCTATGTTTCTCAGGGGTTATCCAATTTTGATGGTGAATCAAGGGCAAAAGGCTATGCTTGACTTTTCTGATTCATGCAAGAGGAGCGGTTTTATAAAGAATAACTTTGCGATTTTAAAGGAAGAAGGAGTTTTTTAATGGATTTTATTGAAAAAACAAGAATCAGGCTGGAGCACTGGATCACACACAATGATCATCATCAAAAGGAATATGAGATGCTTGCTGAACAATTAGAGACAGCTGGAAAGAATGAGAGTTCGAAGCACGTCCGAGAAATGATAAAAATTATGATTAAAAGCAACGAATGTTTGCGCAATGCCTTAAAGACTCTCGATTAATTCGCTATGTGTCTTTCATTATCTGATAACGGATATTAAGTCTGGCCATATGCAGAGGTTTTTGAAATCGAATCTCTTGAAACAGCCTCTAAAGGTATTTTTTTAGCGCTTCATGCTCTTTACCCATAAAATAGTTAATCCAGGATGAATTGCGGTTCAATGACCAATTTCTTGGCGGGACAATATTTTCCTTGAGCTTTTCTTCTTCACCAAATGATTTCAGGCGTTCATAAGCCTGGACATAGATACACCGCTTGATACCTGGATAAACCTCGCACCAACCATCACGACTTCCTCCACAGGGGCCGTTCAGAAGGTATTTTGCGCATTGTGATTGCGGACATAAAAAGGCTGCTTCAGATAGGGTACAGTCTCCGCACATCCGGCATTCAAATCCGATAAATTTAATGAGATACTCAAATTGCGTAAATAGTCTTTCAAGAAATGTTCCGGATATTTTACGACAAATGTTCTTTGCGGGATGATATAACCATCCTCTTTTGTCAAAAACTGTTTTGTGAACCAGCCTGTTAAAGCGATAGCTTGCCGATCTTCGTGGAATGCTTTGGTGTCGATCGACCAGCACATTTGTGTTTAGTCCTGTTTTATTATCCGCTTTATAGTAGTAAAAACTGTTTTCTTGCGGAAAAGAGAACTCCTGTGTCCATTGCTTCCAGTCGGGATAAAATTTTTCTCCCTTTTCCAGCACAAACTCTATATCTTCATAGGTAAGCTGAGAACCTCCTATGTGCACACCGTCGAATCCAATGCCTTTGAGGATAGCGAATAGCTTGGCAGCACGAATTAATTGATTCTTTTTTCCTTTGTCCGGAAGCCGGGATTCTTGTTCATATATGGCCATGAGTTTATCGGTTACTATGCAGCCGGGGACTAATCCCTGGTGCATGACTGAAGCCACAGTCTTGCTCGGTATGTACACATTTCCAAGTATTGGGATGCTCAGGTTGTTTTGTCGCATATACCGGAGCAACTCATCATGCTTTCGTGCATCAAACCCCACCTGAGTGACGAGGAAATCAGCGCCAGCGGTAATTTTTTTGCGCAGCTTAAAATACTGGGTCATCAACTCTGCCTCTAACTTCTTAAAGGGAGAAATAACACATCCCTTGAAAAAAGGAATCGGAGGGAGTTTTGAACCGCCACCCGGCGCATTATTTTCTACTTCAAATCCCCTCGTCATTTCATCTGCCATTTTTACAAGCTGCACCGTGTCCAGATCAAATACCGGTTTGGCAAACCCCTTAAAACCGTAACGAGGATAGTCTCCTCCCATGATAAGGAGATTGTATATCTCTTCTCTGCCATGAGCAAACAAACGACTTTCCAGTTGATTTCTATTTCTGTCCTTACACGTTAAGTGTACCAGAGGGTCAATGCCTAACTTTAAAATCTCTCTTCCCAATACCTCCGGGCTAAGAGCCGGATGTCCTCCGGCGTTTTCCGTGATACTCAAGGCCTGTATTTGTCCTCCAAGGGCTGCCTTTTCAGCAAAAACAAGGAGTTTGTCCTGAACCTTGCTTCTGGATCCTCTGCCGGGAACCAGTTCGCACGTTATGGTAAATACCTTTTTGTTTAGAAGAGAGTCCTTGAATTTGTTTTTTTTGTGGGAATGAGAATTCATATCGAATAAAATTTACGTAAATTTTTGTGAATCAAACTTTTTTATTCTCAATCAATGCTAAGTGTTAGGTGTTAAGATATACCTATCTGAATATCGAATATCGAACAAGGAATTTCGAATGATGAAGTATGGAATCACTACGCTCTATCTTTTTACATATTAAAAATGATAGAATACCTTATTTCGACATTCATAATTTCTTGTTCGATATTCTGCGGTTCAAAACAAACTTGTAAGTTTAATTTTTATTAAAAAGCATATAATATGCTGTTTTAAGACACATTTTGCAAATAGCAATTTTGTGTTTTTTAAGAGAGCATCAAGCCTGTGCCGGTAATTATTCGCCGAGACTCTTGCTGTCAAGAAGGTTTTTTAAGCCCGCTTTTTATTAAGGCTTCTGCTAAAGGGTTGTTGAATGACGCATCCCTGCCGTTTACTTTATTTTTCTTTTTATTCTTTGTTTTTGGCTTATGGTTTTGAGCCTTTTTTAAGCCTGGATTCTCCACATTAGCACCTGACTTCCCGGGTTGTGATTTCATGGAAAGAGAAATCCTGTTTCTATCAAGGTCAACTTCGAGTACGGTTGCTACTATCTTTTGCTGAACCTTTACAATGTCTGCGGGATTTTTCACAAACCTGTCTGCCATCTCGCTGATATGAACAAGGCCGTCCTGATGTACACCTATATCAACAAACGCGCCAAAAGCGGTGATGTTTGTCACGATCCCGGGAATTTTCATTCCAGGTCTCAGATCTTCGATTTTTTCAATACCATCAGCAAATGCGAATTCTTCGAATTTTTCTCTTGGATCACGTCCTGGTTTCGCCAGTTCATTAAGGATATCATTCAGTGTGGGTATTCCTACTGAATCAGTGACATATCTTGAAACATCTATTTGATTTCTGATGTCAGGTTTATTTATAATATCAACGACCGTGACCCCAAGGTTTTTAGACATGGCGTCAACAATATGATAACTTTCAGGATGCACCGCGCTTGCATCCAGGGGGTTTTTACCGTCAGGAATTCTTAAAAAACCAGCAGACTGTTCAAAGGCCTTGGGGCCGAGGCGCGAGACACCCGCCAACTGCTTCCTTGACATGAACGGCCCATTCTCTTCACGATACGCGACAATGTTTTTTGCAATTGTTGCGCTCAGGCCTGAAACATACATAAGGAGTTGAGTGCTGGCCCTGTTCAGATCAACACCGACACCGTTAACACAACTCATAACGACATCATCAAGTGTCTGTTTCAGCGCCCTCTGATCAACATCATGCTGATACTGACCAACACCTATTGATTTTGGATCGATTTTAACAAGCTCTGCAAGTGGATCCATGAGACGTCTTCCGATAGACACAGCCCCCCTCACAGTTAGATCATGATCGGGAAACTCTTCTCTTGCCGTTTCAGAAGCTGAATATATTGAAGCACCGCTTTCGTTGACCATTACAACCTGCACAGGCTTTGAAAAAGGCACAGCCTTGACAAAGGCTTCTGTTTCCCTGCCGGCAGTGCCGTTTCCTACAGCGATAGCCTCAATTTCAAACTGTTCGCACAGGGCTTTTATCTTTTCGATTTCTCCAAGAGCCCTTTTTTCAGACATATGAGGATAAACAATATCATTATGAAGTAATTTTCCCTGCCGGTCAAGACAAACAATTTTACATCCGGTTCTGAATCCAGGGTCTATTCCCATGACACGTTTTGCTCCGAGGGGCGGGGAAAGCAAAAGCTGGCGAAGGTTTTCCGCAAATACTTTTATCGCTTTGTTTTCAGCCCTTTCTTTTGCATGGAGCCTGATTTCAGTTTCCATTGAATGGGAAAGAAGACGTTTGTAGCAGTCTTTTACAGCCGACTTTACTTGCGCGGAATCATCGGTTGTTCCTTTAACAAACAGGTTTTCAAGTATAGCTGTTGCCTCCTTTTCATCAGGCAATATATCAAGGCTTAGAAAGTCTTCAGCTTCACCCCGTCTCATGGCCAGCATCCTGTGAGAAGGGATACCGGCAACAGGTTCCTCCCATTCAAAATAGTCTCTGAATTTAGCTCCTTTTTCCTCCATGCCTGAGGCAACCCGACATTTAACAGTGGCTTTAGTGAAAAAGAGGTTTCTGAGCTTGGCCCTGGCTTCACCATTTTCATTTATTGTTTCCGCAATGATGTCTCTGGCCCCGGCCAGGGCATCTTCAACCGACTTAACTCCCTTTTCAGGATCGATGAAAGATTCCGCTTCTTTGTCGGGATTTGCTCCTTTTTGCTCAAAAATTATCATAGCGAGAGGCTCAAGCCCTTTTTCCTTTGCCATAACAGCCTTTGTCCGCCGTTTTGGCTTATAGGGAAGATAGATATCTTCAAGCGCGGCCATGGATTCCGCGGCAAGAACCCTTTCTTGAAGTTCATCTGTCAGGTGATCGTGTTTTTCAAGGGATTTGAGGACCGTTTCCTTTCGTTCTTTCAGTTCCCTTAGCTGGTTCAGCCTGTCCCTGATAGCCATAACAGCGACTTCGTCAAGACTTCCTGTTGCTTCTTTTCTGTAACGCGCAACAAACGGAATTGTTGCGCCTTCTGCAAGAAGGGAAGCTACTGCCTGAACCTGATTGTCATTTATGTTCTGTTCTTCGGCAATTTTTGATATAAATGTATCTTTTTTCATAGTCTCCAAGTAGTATTCACTTTTTTGAATATTGTTCACAAGATGCTGAGCTTTGCACATACTCGGCTTTGTTTCAAAAGACAAAATATCTACGGGTTTGATATTTGTCAAGATAGTTGCTCTTTTAAAACAGCCTCTTTACAATTCTGATATACCTTGATACAAAAAAGCTAAGTTATGCTGTTTTGCTCCGCGGCGACTGCAAAGACCGAATTTTTTGTTCAGGCACTAATTAAGTTGTTTGAAAGCGCTTTTTCGATTTTTTACAAAAGCATCAACAATTTTATGTTTAAAGATAAAAAAGTGATTGTTGTCATGCCTGCATACAATGCGGCAAAAACTTTGTGCAAAACCTATGAAGAGGTTATGGCGCAGCAAATTGTTGACAGGGTGATTCTGGTTGATGATGCAAGCGATGATGAAACCGTTGCTATCGCAAGAAATCTGCCGAACACCGAGGTTTTTGTCCATAAAAAAAACTGCGGTTATGGCGCAAACCAGAAGACCTGTTACCGGATGGCTATGGAAGCCGGCGGCGATATCATTATTATGATTCATCCGGATTACCAATATACTCCCCTGCTGATTCCTGCCATGGCCTCTATGGTGGAAAGCGGGCTTTATCACTGTGTGCTGGGTTCAAGAATTCTTGGCGGGTATGCTTTAAAAGGAGGAATGCCTGTCTGGAAATACATAGCAAATAGATTTTTAACCTTTATTGAAAACATATTTATAGGTGCCAAGCTTTCAGAGTATCACACCGGATACAGGGCTTTTTCGCGTGAACTGCTTGAACGGCTGCCGCTTGATGTTAATTCAGATGATTTTGTTTTTGATAACGAGATGCTGGCCCAGATTGTATGGTTTGGCTATACTGTTGCCGAAATAAGCTGCCCAACAAAGTATTTTACAGAGGCTTCATCGATAAATTTGCGAAGAAGTATAAAATACGGTTTTGGATGTCTGAACACGGCACTGACATTCCGCCTGACAAAAATGAAGGTTATTACTTCGAAACTATTCCCCGTTTTTAATAGACCGTTTTATTGATTAAAGAAGAATTCTTTTTCTCCAAAGGCCGGTTTAAGCTCTTTGAGCCAGCATGCTTTTTCATCATAACGCGCAAAGAAGATTTGGTTTGTCCAGTCCATATTTCGCGCCTGGATGAATTTTAAAGCAAAAAGCTTTTCCCCATTAATTTCCGTAATGCCATCAATCATAACCTTTCCTGGATTAGCGGACATTGACGGCCCCCTGACTGTACGGCACAGGCCTGATATCTGTTTGTAAGCCTCGGTAAAAATATTGAATGCTCGCGCAAGGGATATTTTGAAGTATTCTTTTGACCCTGTATTCCGTACCACAAACATGTAATAAGGTATTGTTCCGAGTTTTACCTGGTTTTTCCACATCTTAACCCATATTGCGGGATTATCATTAACATGTCGCACAAGGGGTGTCTGGCATCGAACAACAGCGCCTGTGTTTAGAATACGCTTTATGGCTGCTTGCGTCACAGGGGTTTCAAGCTCCCGGTAATGAGTAAAATGTGACATAATTGACAGATGTAGTCCGCTTCCAACAACCTCTTCAAACAGTCGCATAAGATCATCAGCATCATTATCCGTCAAAAAGCGATAAGGCCAGTATGCAGGCACTTTTGTACCGATTCGAATTGTAGATAAATTTCCGGGTCTGATTTTCATTAAGGGTTCAATATAACGGCGAAGGATTTTTGCCTGCATAAACAAAGGATCCCCTCCGGTAAAAAGAACATCCGTTACTTCAGGGTGATTTTGCAGGTAATCTACAAGCACATCTGTATTACTGCTTGCAAATCTAATATGTTCCAGCCCGATAAACTGCGCCCAGCGAAAACAGTAAGTGCAGTAAGCATGGCAGGTTTGCCCCTGAGCAGGGAAAAACAGAATGGTTTCATTGTATTTATGCTGTATGCCATTTAAAGTTTTGCCGCTTTCTTTAGGAACATTCAGATCCATCTGCCCCGCAGGGTGAGGATTCAGGTTCATCTGAATTTCTCTTGCAGCATTGTGAATGTTTTCTTTCGAAGCATTGTTTCCCAAGAGATTACGTATTCTCTCAAAATCCTGTCTTTCAAGCATTCCCGGCTGGGGAAACGTAAGCTGATAAATCGGATCATCAGGAATGTTATCCCAATCGATTAACTGATCTGCCACATAGTTGTTAACCCTGAACGGCAATACAGTGGAAACAGTTTTGATACCGGCAAGAAGTTCTTTGGATAGATTCTTTAACTGTGGGATTTGATCAATATTTTTACGCGAATACAGTTTATATCTAACAGTTATGGCTACTTTATAATTGATGACGTCGTGAAAAGTCCATTTTGTTCACTTCATGACCATTCTTGGGCGCAATTAAAATGTTCATCTAAAATGCAAGAACTCGGCCTGACGGCCTCAAACAGCTTGCATTTATTAACGATGAATATCTTTATTGCTTTTTCCCCAAAATGCTCAAAAAGTTGTTCACAAAAGACTTTTTACAATGCCGTCATAATTGTATGAAAAAAAATATGTAAAATAATTCTTGATTAGTTATTTTTAACCTGTTATGCGTTCTCCAAATGAACCACAACCGCACGATTTGTTGCCCTGCGCAAGAACATGGCATATTATTTATCCTCGTCCTTTTTTGTGGTTCATACTTATAAAGCCCGGATCGCATTAAATGTTGTATGAGTAAATATAGCCTCCTGCTGCTTGCGATCCGGGCTACTTTTTGAACCTTTTTCAAAGGTCTTGTATGTTGAACTTCTTGCGATATTCGGCAATCTCAACAATCGGCGGCCTTTCCACCCCTTCAATTTTAAATATATCCGGCTCATATTCGTTTTTAACAAGATTGTATTGAATCATTTCACTGAAAAGATCTCTGTTTATATTTATTAGCCCAAGCTTTTCAATACGGTTGCAAAAAGTCTTCAGTATAACAAACGCCATTCTTCCCAGCGCTTTGGTATCCTGGTTTCTGTGAATACGCTTATCAAGATCAACCTGCGCCATTACACCAAGCCCCCATTTTTCATATATATCGAGGATCATGCTTGTTTCAACACCATATCCAATGGGAAAGGGAATTTTTTCAAATATTTCTCTAAAACCGGCATATTCACCGGAAAGCGGTTGCATAATCTGTGTAAGTTCCGGGAAAAAAAGCGACAGCATTGGCCTGATAACAAGCTCTGTGACTCTTCCACCGCCTGTTGGCCTGATCTTGCTTTTACCTGTGGCTATCGGTCTGTCGTAAAATGCCTTGCAGAATTTAATGTTATCGAAAAGCAACAGTGGGCCAACAAGGGCATAAACAAATCGGTGGTGAATATTTTTTATATCAGCATCAAGATATACAATGATATCGCTCTTTGTTACATAAAGAGCTTTCCATAGATTTTCACCTTTTCCTTTGAATACTTCAAGATTTGGCAAAATATCGTCAGCCTTATAAACCTCAGCGCCATAATCTCTGGCAATCTTTCTTGTATTATCTGTTGAACCGGAATCGATAACAATCAGTTCATCCAAAAGTGGATAGTGTGTTATTAGTTCCGACCTCATTATAAGGATCTCTTTTGCAATTGTTTTTTCTTCATTAAGGGTAGGCAGGCATAAAGCTATGGAAAGGTTTTTTCTTGTTTTTTCTTCAACAAGACGATTAAGATCTTTAAAGTCAGAATAGTGAAAAGTATTTTTTTCAAGCCAGTTTTTATTCATCACAAGCACCTTTATCTATTGCCATAATTACTCCAATGATATGAGCAATCCCTTTAAACATAGGTTCAATTTCCATCCTGGCATTTTCCAGGTGATAATTTTCTCCACGAGTGATGCCCAGGGTTAGCGCCGGTATTTTGCGGGAAAGAAAAATCGAAAGCTCTGATTCGCTTGGTTCACTTACCGGTTTTATGTCCAGCTTTTTCATCACGGCAATAGCGCTTTTTATTAATGGATGGTTATACCGTAATTTAAACGGTCTAAGATTGCTTATGGTTTTCATCGTAAGCCCGACAGAATTTTCGTGGCTTATGCCGTTGATGATATCCTGAATGTCATTGTAAATCGTTTTCACCATTTTGTCGGAGTCGCTTTGTATTTCAAAGCCCAGTTTTGCGTCATAGGCAATAATTCCGTGTTTATATCCTCCTGAGATTTTTCCAAAAATTACTCTTGCTCGCGGTCTTTGCGGCAATCTAAGTTTAAGAATCTGGTTAATTACTTCATTTAATATCAAAATCGCATTTGGCTTGAATCGGTGTTCCAATTCGTTAGCTGTTGAGATATTGCAATCAATTTCAGCCCTGATCATGCCGTCAGAATAGTAATTAAGTCTGCCAAGTTCTCCTCCTTCTATGCAGATAGCTCCTCTAATTGGTGTTGCCCATGTTTTTAAAAGATGCCTGATGCCTCGAAGGTTACCTTTTCCTAACGATTGTATGACACCAGCTAAAACAATATCCGATTCAAAGCGAAGGCCTAATTTCCGAAAAATTTCCGGCAAAGAAACCAGCACTCCGACGCCGACCGAATTGTCCAGGATACCGGCGCCTTTAATTGAATCTTCCTTGATTGTAAAATTATGATCAGCATCCTGCGGGAAATGCGTGTCAAGATGCGCGATGATAAAAATTGGCGGCTTTGTTTTTGAAGTTCCCCTGATAATTCCAATGGGATTTCGATAACCGTCGGTTGTGCATTCATCAACCTGGGCTTCAGAGAGCCTTTCCATAAAAATAGCAGTGCGTTTTTTTTCCTTGAAGGTTGGAGACGGCACCTGGCCAATAAATACAATGTTTGCAATAATTGTCTCCTTTATGGATTTAATTGCTTCCACAAAGGATGGTAATTTTTCAATGTATGCGTTCATGTTAGTTACCTGCGTTTTTGGGTTAGGTTTTAGCATCAGGACTGACCTGAGCTGGAACCTTGAAAAAATTTATCCCCTCGTTTTCCAATGTTTTTTCTTCTTCATCAGTGCTGACACCTCTTATACCTTTAGGCTCAGTAACTCCATAATGCATTTTCAAAGCTTCTTTTGCAAAACTACAACCCACATTCTCAAAATTTTTATCCACATACTCAGCTATTTTTCTGTTGAGGCTTTTCAATGCAACATGACTGTCAGATACTTCAGGGGTAAAATTGGACGCATTTATTACAAATGCAGAAGGAAGCTTTAATATGTTGGTATTTTCGCAAACAGGGCATGAAATCAGACCTTTTTTCTTCTGTACATCAAATGCCAGGCTATCTTCAAACCAGCCTTCAAAAGTATGTCCATTAGAACATTGTAAATCAAATACAATCATAAAAAACACCTGCAAGCTAAAATAAAACTACAAAAAACAGCTTATAATAGATCGTTGTTAATCGTTGTTTACAGTAGTGTCAAAAGTCTCTGTAATGCAGTTGTGTTGAGTTTTGCAACCTTCTTTATTGTAAACAGTTACTCTTAACAATTTAAAATAGCATATATCTTAAAATTTTTAAAGAAATTATTGACAGATTCTTGTTTTTACACTCAGAATGGATTAATAACTCAAGTTTCGCACCCTTTAATCTATTCAAAGCGTTAGACGGCAAGGGTTAGATTTTGATTTCTGGCAAGGCTCGAGTGTTTTTGCAACCGCAGGTATAGTGCGCCTATCCCGAGGGTTGCAAAAAAGCGAGAACGCCGCCATGGGCCGAAAGAGGCCATTTGTGGATGGATACTAACGAATCTGTGAGGCTGGCTTTCCAGCCGCGAACCCGTGGATTACTGAATTGCGGCTGGAAAGTAGCTTATGCTTGGCAACCTGTTGATAAGATTGATTAAAAAGCGGGAATTTCTATATTGTCAAGTTATTTTTGTTTGTAGTGTCACAAAGCGGCATAACTCAGGTAGATAGGCTAATAATCTAAGAAGTTACAATTTATCAACATTTGTGGAGAGGTCTGGATTATGAAAAATATTATTTTTATTGGGCTTTGCGTGATCTTATTATCTTCATCAGCACAGGCTGAAACAATGTATGTTAGTGATAATATTGAAATAACACTTAGAACCGGCCCTGGAATAGATCATAAAATAATATCTATGATAAAGCCTGGTCTTGAGCTCGAGGTGATTCAGTCTGAGCATGACTGGTCTCAAGTACTGCTGCCAAATGGAATCGAGGGCTGGGTCATTAACCGTTTTATTACCGATGTAAGACCAAGTCGTCTTGAGCTGAATAAATTGAAAAAAAAGCATAAAGAACTGATAGCGCAATCTGTATCTCTTTTCGATGAAAACAAGGCATGTAAAGTGAAAAACAAACAACTTAGCTCTGAACTTTTAAACTGCAAAGAAACGCTGAGTAATGTCAGCAAATCATATGAAACCCTAAAAAGTGAATCAGCCGATTTTTTGAAGCTGCAATCAACTTACAATAAAACAGCTTCAGAGCTTGCTGAACAAAATAAAAAAGTGGAAAAACTGGAAGAGGACTTAAGTAAACTGTTGCTTCAACATAATATTAAATGGTTTTTAAGCGGCGCAGGTGTGTTACTTATAGGGCTTTTAATAGGCTTCAGCGCAAAGCGTCAGCGTAGGAGATCGTCTTTATTGTAAAAATATAAGGGTTTACGGTTGTCGGTTTGCAGTTTTTTTAATGAACTTATGCAATGACTGAAATATTTTAATCGTGAATGGTTGATGAACTCGTAAAAAGTCGATTTTGTTCATTTCATGACTATTTTGGGTGCAATTAAGATGTTCATCTAAAATGCAAGAACTCGGTCTAACGGCCTCAAACAGCTTGCATTTCTTAACGATGAACATCTCAATTGCTTTTTCCCCAAAATGCTCAAAAGCCGCTCACAAAAGACTTTTTATGAGTTCATCAATGGTTGAAACCTTTGAAAAATGTTTTATTCCTATTATTCCAGCGAAAGCTGGAACCTACAACTAATTGAGAATGCTGGATTTCCATTTTATCTGCCTGCGCGGGTACAGGAGACAGGCGGGAATGAGGATTTAGACTATTTCTGGAAAAATTTAAAGTAACTCAGGTTACTAACTCAACTTTCGGGCTTGATGTTAATATATAATTTATATTATTTCAATGGGTTATGTGGATATATGGCCAAAATATAACTTATAGAAGCTCTTTATAATGATATAAAGTTTGTAATTTTATTTATGTAACCTATTGAAAGTATTGAAGCACATTTTAACCCCGAAAGTTGAGTTACTAACAAAGAAGGGTTTTCTCTGAGAACACTGTGGAGAACATTATATTATGAAAATTAAAACAGATTTTTTGATAATCGGCAGCGGCGTGGCAGGTCTTACTTTTGCCATTAAGGTAGCAGAGTTCGGCACTGTTGCTCTTGTTACAAAAAAGGAAGTAATGGACTCAAACACTTCCCTTGCGCAGGGCGGCATTGCTTCGGTTTTTGGCAAACTTGATTCATTTGATCTTCATATACAGGATACTCTTGCTTCCGGTGACGGTCTCTGCAACAAAAATGTTGTAGAAATGGTGGTTAAAAACGGGCCGGACAGAATTCGCGAACTAATAAATTTTGGAGCGCGTTTTAATGTAAAAGAAACAGAGCATTCAAAAGGCAAATCACAGTCTGTTGACCCTGATTTTGATTTGGGACGTGAAGGCGGACACTCGCGAAAACGGATTGTGCATGCCCAGGATATGACCGGAATAGAAATCGAAACAGTTCTTGTAAATCATGTGAAAAAAAATAAGCGCATTACCCTGTTTGAAAATCATGTCGCAATAGATCTTATTGTCCGTTCTACCCGTATGAAAAGAGGGTTCGTCACTACAACTCATGAAGATTATTGTTGTGGAGCTTATGTTCTTGACACGCGGACAAACATTGTGAAGACCTTTTGCGCTCCTGTCACGCTTCTTGCTACCGGAGGCGCAGGCAAGGTGTATCTTTACACAAGTAATCCTGATGTTGCAACAGGCGATGGAATTGCAATGGGATACAGAGCCGGCGCAAGTGTAGCCAATCTTGAGTTTGTTCAATTCCATCCGACCTGTCTCTATCATCCTGACGCAAAAAACTTCCTGATTTCAGAAGCGGTAAGAGGTGATGGAGGAGTCCTCATAGACTCGGCCGGAAACTCTTTTATGGAAAAATATGATTCGCAAAAAGATCTGGCGTGCCGGGATGTGGTCGCGAGAGCAATCGATACGGAACTTAAAAAAAGCGGGGATGAGTCGGTATTTCTTGACATATCTCATAAAAAACCTGAATTTGTCAAAAATCGTTTTCCTAATTTATATAAAAAATGTCTTAGATTTGGCATTGACATGACCAAAGAACCTATTCCTGTTGTTCCCGCAGCCCATTACATGTGCGGTGGGGTTGCAACAGATATGACAGGTAAAACAGATATTAATGGATTGTATGCTGTAGGAGAAACAGCCTGCACAGGGCTTCATGGAGCAAATAGACTTGCGAGCAATTCTCTCGCCGAAGCCCTTGTTTATGCTGACAAAGCAGCGGAACAGGCTATAAAAGAAATGAGCCTGCCTGGCTTAAAACCCTTTCTGGATATTTCTCCATGGGACGAGGTCGGCTCGACCGACAGCGATGAGGCTATAATGGTTTCACATAATTGGGATGAAATCCGCAGGTTTATGTGGAATTATGTCGGGATCGTCAGATCAAACAAACGGCTGGAAAGGGCAAAGCGCAGAATTGAAAATATTCAGCACGAAATCAAAGAATATTACTGGAATTTCAAGGTTTCGCCGGATCTTATCGAGCTTCGAAATATTGCTACAGTAGCGGAGCTGATTATAAGGTGTGCCATGCACAGAAAAGAAAGCCGCGGGCTCCACTACAACATTGAATACCTTCTTCGTGACGATAAGCGATGGCAAAAAGATACGGTTGTCCGAAGGTCATTTGTAGGATGAAAGAGCAGGGGCCAGGGGCTAACCACTTTTTTTACTGCGAAGCACACGAAGATTTGGAAGGTGGGGGTCATAAAGTCTTTGGCAATCGGTCGTTCAAGGCAGGCAATCGACTTTTATATTGCTGATTTGCAACTACTCACGTAGTCAGGCTGAAGCTGAAAGGATTTGTTGAATTATGTCTACTGTAAATAAAGATATCCGTTGGGAGCAACGCTTTGCAAATTACCGGAAAGCTTTGGCGCTGCTGCAAAAATTTATTGATAAAGGTGAATTGTCGGAGCTTGAAGAGCAAGGACTTATTAAGGCTTTTGAATACACTTATGAACTTGCCTGGAACACCATAAAAGACTTTCTTGAGTATAAAGGGCAAACAGACATTTACGGTTCAAGAGATGCTATACGTAAAGCTTTTGAGTTAGGTTTAATAGACGACGGCGAAAACTGGATGGATATGCTTAAAAGCAGGAATAAAACTTCACATACCTATAATGAAGAAATAGCGAGAGAAATATGTCAGGCAGTGGTGAAAGTGTATTATTCGCTTCTAAAACAGTTGAAAGCAAAACTGGAAAGCCTGTGCTCAAATTCAGATCAATAAGAGGCAGTTTCAAAATGTTCAATTTTGTTTAAGATTAAGGAAGGCTCAAATATAGCGCTGACGCTTTACTTCGTACAACCATAGGAATACATTGAGTATTTCGAGGATAGCGCTAAAGCTTCACTCCGTGCAAAATTTTCGCCTGACGCAGATATTGGGCAAAAGGGGGCGTTTTGAAATTGGCTCAATAAGGCATAATATGCAATACGGGTTAAAAAACGAAACTGTAAAAAAGATAAACACCATATTTGTTAAACACAAAGAAGTAGAGGAAGTCACCCTCTACGGTTCCCGCGCTAAAGGCAACTATAAACCCGGCTCTGATATTGATCTGACATTAAAAGGCAAACAGCTGAACTTGAAACTGCTAAACAAAATCAGCCTCGATCTTGATGATTTACTCTTGCCTTATACATTCGACCTTTCCATATACCACCATATTACCGCTCCTGATTTGATCGATCATATTAAACGGGTTGGGAAGGTTTTTTATAAAATGGAAAATGGAAGTGAGTGGCAGTAGATTTCTATATCGCCGATCTCAGAGCGACAACCAAGATAGCATGGGTATTGAAAACCATGTAGAAGATATCCGCCTTTCTATATTGGTAAATTATGCTCAAGCGGTAGGTAAACATCTCCAACTCGAAGTCGCCTAAGCACAGCGAACAAGGGTGGTGAAGACGTACAGCGGGACATATAATGATTTTATGCGTTTCTCATTTTATAAAAATCATAACTTGAACTTCTCTGCCCCCGCTCCCTATTCCCTGACCCCTGATTTTTCTGCTGCTTTAACAAACTTTTCCAACTGGCCTTCATAATAGGAACGATTCTTTTTAGCTGTTTCAATAGCGCGCATTTCTGTTGAGGTCGCCTCATTAATCAGGTCGTTAACATAATAGCTTTCGGCAAGAGTATCCAATATGTGCGGGGCCTGCTTCAGGCTAACCGCTATTATTGCAAGCTCAAGAGCACGCTTTTGGTTTCTGAACTTTTTGTCGGCAAGGTTATTCAAAACCTCGGGACTGTCTGAATTATATGTTATTGATTGTTCGTATGAATCAATTGCTTCCGAATACCTTTTTTTGCTGTACAACAGATCGCCCAAAGCTCCATATAGTTGCGGACTATCAGGTTTTTTTTCAAGTTCCCTTGTTATGAGCTTTTCGAAAAAATAGCTGTCTAATCTGTTGCCGGTTTCTCCAAAATTCAAGCTGTATCCATTCAAGCTGTATCCGGCGGCGCCGACAAAAACCATTCCAGCAAGATAAATGGAAAGACTTCTCCTTATTTTACTGTCATGACGTGTTATCCATCTCCTGTCCACTTCACACTTTTTCAGATACTCAACGCGTTCCTTTATGCTGAAATGGTGCCAGTTAGGTTTGTCGGGTGGTTGACCACTTGTGAAAGCTATCTTTTTAAATGTGGAAATAAGCGGTTTTGCAGTTTCAAAGAGAGAATATATGTAGATATCTGCCTGACG
>JAFCZU010000419.1 GCA_019314185.1 Deltaproteobacteria bacterium
ATAAGAGCTAAAAGTAGCCTGCTACGTAACTGTTCAGCAGATAGGAAAGCTAGATTAGATTGGGTTTGTCTCAGTAAAAACTCAGTAAATTTCTCATATATTGGTTGAAATGATCGAAAATACGTGAGTTGAAATTTTTCGTACCCAAGTTGAGACCTAATTTTTTCCAACAACTCGAGAGCTCGCTGGTAATGAACATTAGCTTTGTCCAATTTATGGCGATATTCCCAAAAATTAGCGAACTCGGTTTCAGCATCTGCCTCTAAAGATAGATTGCCAAGAGACCTTGCTGATTCTACAGTTTGCTGTAAATAATTTTCAGCTTCTGTAGAGTATTCGATACGTCCGGTTAACAAACGAGCACGATGAAAAATTTTCCCAAGAATATTCTGAGTACGCATTCGTAGTTGTACATCTTCTGAGAGTTCAGCGTGTGCCAAAGCTTGCTTGGCATGACGTTGGCTGACATTCAGTTTAAGTTCATGAAGGAAAAAATTTGCCAAATTCAAATGTTGTAACCCCTGAACGTAATGGTCCTGAAGATGTTCTGCTTCCCGAAGCACATCTTCTCCTAAACGGAAAGCCTCCTGTTTGCGGCCTGTGTTAACATAAATTAGCTCAAAATTTATTTTGCAAATACATTTGGCGCGTATATTTTGAAGTGACTGCGCTAATTCAAAGGCATGTTGCGTATGTATTTCAGCATTCACCCAATCATGAACTTCGATAAATGATCTGCCTAGATCACAATAGACTGACATAAATTCTTCCGGAGGACATTGTGAACGATTGTTTTCCGCTAGTTGTACCGCTGTTACACGATAAGAATGAGCTTTTTGTAACTGGTCTTTTTCATGGTACACATTGCCTAGTAAACGTAGTACTTCTATTTCTCCTACAACCTCTCCATTTTGTTGCACTAACGAAAGCAATTGACGCAATACTTCAATCTGGGTATCAAGATCGCCCCGTTTTTTGGCAACCTCAAGTTGTTCTAATAACTCTTGGGATATCATAGTGTTCAGTAATCTCAGTACTCAAAACCGCAAAGTTCAAGTATTTTGTTCTGATATTCATTTGATAACTCAGTATCTGGCGATAATTCTTTAGCTTTTCGGTAAGCCCAATCTTGTTTTTCAAATTGTCGGGTGCCTTTATAGACGGTAGCTAAGATGAAATAGACAGACGACATATTGGTGTCTAGTGCGGCAGCTTGTTCTAACAGTTCAATTGCAGGCTGTAACTGACCTCGGTCTATATAATCTTCAGCAACTACCCAGAGAGCCACATCACAGGTAGAGTCGAGTTGAATGGCACGCTGATAGTACTTGATAGGATCTTCTATAGGAAAGTCCACTGTTGCCATTCCAAACCTTAGGCTACGAAGAATACTTCCCAATAGCTCGTATGCAAGACCAAAGTTTGGATTGCGCGTTAATGCCTCACGACAAAGTCGATGAGCTTCAGTATATCGCATCTCCTGTGGTTTATCAAAATCAAGGAAAGCTAATTTTGCCAACCCATAGTATCCTTCTGCATGCTCTGGACACTGATTTAAAAGCTTTGTGAAAATATGCTGTGCTTTCTCCCGTTGTTCGTGTCGTAAATACAAACGTCCCAGACGTAAATGTGCTTCTATATCTAAAGGTTCAGATTGACAATGAGCTTCCAGTTCAGCTAACTCCCGTTCTTTTTGTAATGATTCTCGCGTGTCTGAATCTTTTGATATAGTCCTTAAAACAGCACTTGCCTCAGAGGGATGTCCTACTCCATGTAATGCTTGTCCAAGGGCTGATAGGACAGCATCTGTGTCCCCCAGTAATTCTTGTGCGCGCCGGGCATATTGAAGAGCTCGCTCAAAGTCCTGTCCACAATAGGGATCAAGATAAACTTGCGCTGTTGTAAGCCAAGCAGGCCCAAATTCCGGTAATTGTTCTGTAGCAGCAATAAGCCATTGTTTAATTTTATCGGGCAATTTCCACCATTCAAGTTCACCAAAACTAGTGTCCAACCGTCGTTTGGATCGCTCACGAGCATTATGGAGACGAATAAGCTCTATTCGAGCACGCAACCAACTATCACGTGGAGATGAAGCATCTAGTTCGGATAGTACATCAAGTTGCTGTTTGGCCTGATAAAATAAGCCAACATCTACCAGAGTCTCAGCCCATGCAATATGGTCATTAGGAGTTCCTATTTGCTTCGACGGAAATGTAGGATCTACACCGATTGGTACCCGGCCCTCAAATCCAAAATATAAATGAAGGTTTTTATCAGAATCTAAAGGTTCATCCGGTGGTAGTGGGTGCCAATCCCACTCCTCCTTTTCAACTGTAGGTTGGTTCAGGCGTTTACGACCGTTGGGCTGGCGAAGATTTGAAAATGTGCCGCCACATCGACAGGTTGAATAAGCTGCTTTAGCACATTCCGTACAAAGAACAAGCCCACAAGAAGAACATTCAAGGCTTTGTATGTCCCCCCCTGATATTGAGATAGTCTGGTAATTTGATAACAAAGGCGAGGTTAACCAAGTGCTGTTACAGATTGAACACTGGCACCAAATTGGATCCAGGAATTCTTCTGACAGGAGCCCCTGAGGCAACACGTGACGATTATTCCACACCAAGGCGTGCATCATGCGAATTACAGGCTCAGAACCAACATACGGCGAAACTTTTAACCACTCCAATGCTTTGGCAGGACCCTCTTGAAGAAGAATTCCGCGAGCAGTGTCTATCGTGGTTTCGGCAGTAGGCTGATTCTTACGCAGAGAATTTGAGACTACAGATATACTTTTAGATTTACCGCCCCAAAACGATTTCCACCATTTCCAGCACATGATTCTCTCTTATTTTTATTCGAAATGAAGATACTTGAGTTCCTCCAACTCAGCTCGTAACGATTCGTCAATATCTCCCGGAACCTTCTCAGGACAATAGCCCCACCCCATTTCTTTACAGAGATCATGGTCTGTTCGCATCCAATGTTCTGTCACCAACCGTCCAAAACCATCAATTCGTCCAAAAATGGGGAATGGTTGGTTGTCCAATGCCAATTTTTCAATGAAGCGACGATGAACCGGAGCTAGACCAGGATCATTTATGTTTTCAAAAGTTACGTGGATATAGTTCACGTCGAGCATCATCCCATAAATCCCGATGCAGTATTCATTAGCTTTCCCGTTCAGAGTTGCAGCAGTATCTCCATCAACAAGGATACATGCAGAGAGCCGCTTTGGATCGAGATGTTTCATAAATATTTGTACGGCCCGGTAGCCATAATAGCCACCACCT
>JAFCZU010000420.1 GCA_019314185.1 Deltaproteobacteria bacterium
TCGTTATCGCCGCAGTTAACGTGGTCTTACCATGATCTATATGCCCAATAGTCCCTACATTTACATGCGGTTTGGTCCGCTCAAACTTCTCCTTTGCCATGTTACTGCCCTCCCCTGCTTTTCGATTTAAAATACTTATAAAACAATTTATATATAATGGAGCCCACGACCGGAATCGAACCGGTGAACCTCTTCCTTACCAAGGAAGCGCTCTACCGACTGAGCTACGTGGGCGACATTAAGATCTTAGGACTGGAGCGGGAGACGAGATTCGAACTCGCGACCTCCAGCTTGGAAGGCTAGAGCTCTACCAGCTGAGCTACTCCCGCTCAAAAAAAGACTTGTACAACAAGTCCTTTCCTTTTAAAACCTTTGCAAAACGCCACCTTTTGCTTTCTTACTGACGGAAACATTTTTGCATGTTTCTATTTTAATTGTCACCTTCAAGGAAATCCAGAATTAAAAACAGATCAAAAAACATATTCCCTCAACGAACTCTGAATGCAGTAAAAGTCATGTAGGAAGTCATGTAGTATTGAGCCCTTTGCAAAGCATTCCCTTTTGCCCGATTACTGCGTCAGTCTCAAATTTCAATCCTCGAAATATTCAATATATTCCTCCTGTTGAAGCTGATTTGAAATTTGGTCGCCTTCCTTGTACTCAAACAAAATTGAACATTTTTTTAAAGGTCTCGTATTATGTCAATAACGATAAAAACCGAAATCTCCTACATACGACTCGTTTTGAAGATGGTGGTGGGGGGAGGATTTGAACCTCCGAAGGCTTTGCCGACAGATTTACAGTCTGTTCCCTTTGACCACTCGGGAACCCCACCATTCTGATCTCAAAAAATAATAACAATGGAGCCAGCGGAGGGACTCGAACCCCCGACCCACTGATTACAAATCAGTAGCTCTACCAGCTGAGCTACGCTGGCGCATCTCAATATTCTAACGAAATCTCCGTCATTACAAAATTATAAAAAAAGATATATAACGATCTATCTTTAAAATATCAAGCTCTATTATTGGTTTTTATTGATAAATAATAGCAATAAATGCTCATTTTCAAATAATATCGCCATTTATCTATCATTTTTAATGATCTACGAGAATTTTATAATATAGTTATGACCTCATAAAAAGCCCCAAAATGCCGCTTTCAATCATTGTAAAGAAAGAAAAGGGTCAGTTTTTTCAAATAGCTATAGATCGTTTGAACTCAGGTTTTCGCCGGAGTGACAACTTTTTTTACGAGTTCATCAAAATTGAGTTATCATGTACAATATAAACCCTTGACAAAGATACTGTTATTTGTGTAATCGAATAGCTAAACTCAACATTTAAGCTGTTTAAGGAATTCAATTTGATTAAATCATGCTATATTTACATACTTGCATTGCTGTTCTTTCTCTTATATGGATGCGTTCAACCCATCCATAACGCTAACATTGCTGTTTCTCAAAATATAAATTCAAATATTTCTAAATCAAATTCTTCAGTTCCAAATGAAAAAACCACAAAAGACAATACAGACTGTCAACCAGCCCTGTATGCTCGCAGCAAATCTAATAATAACGTTGCCGATACCAACAACGAGCTCAAAAGTTCTAAAATCAATCACACAATAAACAACGAAGACAATCCATCTCCTGAAAAAAAGATCCAGTTTGTTATGGACGAAGCACTCGACTTTTGCCAGGCATCCCAAGACTTCTGGCAAAAAGGAGAGCTGGATAATGCTTTTGAAGCCCTGGATCAGGCGTACTCTTTAATTTTGAGCGCCGAAACTTATGACGAACCAAAGTTAATACGACAAAAAGAAGACCTCCGTTTTATGATATCAAAACGGATTCTTGAAATTTATGCTTCCCGTCATATCGTTGTTAATGGAAACCATAACGCAATCCCAATGGTAATAAACAAACATGTACAGGCAGAACTTGCTCTTTTTTCCGGAAATGAGAAAAAATTTTTTATTGAATCATACAAAAGATCAGGCAAATATCGTCCATATATTGTCAGTGAGCTTAAAAAAGCCGGCATGCCTCTCGAATTGTCATGGGTTCCACTTATTGAAAGCGGATTCAAGGTGCATGCTCTTTCAAAGGCCAGAGCTCTTGGTCTCTGGCAGTTCATACCGTCAACCGGGTACAAATTCGGTCTCAAACGGGATATTTACATAGATGAACGAATGGACCCTGTTAAATCAACTCAAGCTGCAATCGCATACCTTAAAGAATTACATAAAATTTTTGGTGACTGGACAACAGTGCTTGCCGCTTATAATTGCGGAGAAGGAAGAGTGCTGCGCGTAATACGCAAACAGAATGTTAACTATCTTGACAATTTCTGGGATCTATACGAACTCCTTCCCAGAGAAACCGCAAGATATGTCCCCAGGTTTCTGGCCGTCCTTCATATAATCAAGAACATGGATAAATACGGGTTGGATTTAACAAGTATCTGCCCACCCATGGAATATGAAACAGTCATTATATCAAAACAGATTCATATCAAGGATATCGCTAAAAAAATCGGTGTACAGGAAAAAGTGCTTAAAGAACTTAACCCTGAGCTCCGTTACAAGATACTACCCGGCAACAAATACCCGTTCAAGGTTCCTGCGGGCAAAACCGACATACTGCTTGCAAAGCTGAATGAAATACCTGTTTCATCTCCACCAAGACGGGCCTTTGTAAAACACAGGGTAAGATCAGGAGAAACCCTTTCCACCATTGCCAGAAAATATCGCACAAGCATGAGCAAAATTGCCCGCGCAAACAACATACACAAGCGCAACTTTATAGTCGCAGGCAAAACACTTAAAATACCCTTAGGAAAAACAATTATATCGAGACAAAAAAAATACAGTAAACCAAAATATAAATCGGCAAAAAATCATGTTGTTAAAAGAGGTGATTCTCTCTGGATTATCGCCAGACGATACGGTACAACTACAAAAAAGATTCAGAGCTTAAACAATTTGACGTCAACAAGGCTCTATATAAAACAGGTCTTAAATTTGCCCGGACTCAAGAAAGAAAGTTCGTCAGGCGATTATTTAGGCTCATACCAGGTAAAACGCGGAGATAGTCCTTTTTATATTGCAAAGAAACACAATATGCCCCTAGAGCAATTTCTTCGAATAAATCATTTAACCCCGAGAAGCAAAATATATCCTGGGCAAAAACTGTTTATTGAATAACCTCTTGCGCCCCCGTAGCTCAGTGGATAGAGCATTGGATTCCTAATCCATGTGCCGCAGGTCCGATTCCTGCCGGGGGCACCAAT
>JAFCZU010000421.1 GCA_019314185.1 Deltaproteobacteria bacterium
TATTTAGTGGTAAGGCTGAAGCCAAGCCGCATCAACTAATGTGGGTGTGGCCGGTGACTGACTGTGAAGGCGCAGCTTTGGCTGAGTCTGATCTTGTTGAATCAGAATTGATTTATAGCCAGTCGCCTATGCCTATGCCATCAGATGCTGATGGCGTTTGCGCTCCTGATGCAGATCCTGATGCCCCGCCCGGATCACTATCAGTAGCAATACCTGTAACTGATACTGCTGTTATACTTAACCTACAACCGGGACAAACTTACTTTGCGCGAATTCGCGTAAGTGCATTAATCGCCGGAAATTGGTCAAGTTGGAGCAACCAAGTTCAATTTACTGTCCCGTACGGCAAGCCTAATGTTATCAGATTAAGCGCAGGATTGATTCAGTGGGAATCTGCGATGATAAGTTCAACGAGAATCCTTGGAGGGAAAACGTGAACAAACCAAGTAGCACAATTCAAGCAGCAGGCATTTATGGCGCAATAACAACAATGTTGCTGATTTTGCTTGCTGTATTTGCCCCGGAGTATTATGATAGATTGCCTCCAGGGGCTAGTGAAAGTCTGGTTTTGGCTGCGACTACGATTGGAGGATACTTCAAAAAAGAGAATGTGCTAACATGAAAATCTATGCTTACCTAGCAATTTTCATTTTGGTGATAGGCGCAGCAGGAGCATCTGCGAATTATATCCACAAAGCCGGATACAATAAGCGGGACAGGGAAGTTCAGCAGGATATTCTTGAGGCGCAAGAGACTGCTAGACAAGATGAAGAACGGAAATGGAAGGCCACAGTGCTTGCTGCTAAAGCTGAGATCATCATTGAAGAAAAAATTGTGGAGAAAATTCGTGTTGTTGAAAAGAAAATACCTACAGTGGTTGAAAGAATCGTGGAGGTCACTCCTGAGTGTTCTGATCTTGGTGATGATTTTGCCGGGGTGCTCAACGACCAAATACGTGCCGCAAATTCAGTACCAGATCCCGAAACTACCAACACAGTGGTTGACTGATTGTCCTGAACTTACTGAGTTTGTCTCCGGGGATATAGAACAGATCCTGTTGACCCACGGTCACAACGCGCAAGATGCTGGGCTGTGTCGAGCCAGGCACAATGCTTTGGTTAAACGGTTGAAGGAACTTCAATGACGACGAAATTCAATTTCAGCGTAAACCCGGTCATCATCCTCCGCACATTCCAATAAGAGGCTCCTGACTGTTCGCATTGAGCAATGGTACTTTTTCATTAGCTCTTTGTAGCTGAACTTCATCTCCATAAAGTCCCGGAGTATCTCAGTGCGGTACTCTGGGATGGAGCTTTTTCGTCGGTCGATGAGTCTGTGTTCCTCTTTGATCATTTCAAGAGCATGCTCATCGACAACTTGCTGGTTATTAATTGCTTCATTAAATACTTCAACAACTTGATCAACAATCTCATTCACGTGCGTCTTGGAATATCTCATTCTGGGTCTCCTAAAAATTCATCCAGTGTCTCAAAATCAATTCTATTAGTCCATATGTAATAAGCATTACTCTTCATCTCATCCCAAGTCCATCGCTTCTCTTTTTCCCAAGGCGGCAAGTTTGTCCATTCAAAAAGCAGATATGTTCTAACAGGATTGTTGACCCGGATAAACAACCAGCCCATTCGTTTGGTTAAGAAGTAGCGTTGTGCGCCTCCGTTATTGTGCCACTGTCCTAGTGATATGCCAGTGCTAGGTCGCTTTGGCAGGTGCTTAACCTCCTTTAGTTCCACCCAACTATTCCCTCGGTGGTAATAGGAAACATCAGCCACACCAATGCTAACGGAATCCTCATGCCTAGTAGCATGACTCCATTTCCCTCTCATACCTTTCCGGAGGTAGCTCCAAAGTGATTTCTCAGCCATCTGGTCCAATCTCCATTACTATTTCATCACCAACTTTTAAGTGTGCAACATCACCATTCCACTTCGCTGATAGCAGGGTTTTGTCCCCGTTAGGCTTAACAGCCTCCATAAAGAATCTAAAATCATTCTTAGCGATCCGTTGAACGGTCACTCTCAGTCTAGTTGCTTCCATTAAGAACTCCCAAATAATCATTCTTCTTTAATTTCAAAAAATCACTTGTGTCCTTAACCAAGTACCAAGTGGACACAAAAAATATTCGGCTATAGCCGGGCAACAGCTTGCCCTTAACAACGAGAAACTGACCCTGACTAACAGACTCAATCAAAGGCTTGCCCATCGCTCTGTATTTAAATCGACCGATAGAGCAGAGCAACATTCCGGTATCATCCTCAATCAAGAACGTCATTTTCATTGTGTTCTCTTTTAGAATCTTACCACCACGCTTCAGCACTGAAGATTCCTCATTCAGATCCCGGATAGATTTGCGGATGAGTTTCCCTATGACTATGTGCTCTGATTCTTTTCCAGTCTCCTGAACATCGTTGCAAAAGCAAAGCATAGCATCCTTTACCCTGAAAGCCTTTGGGTTTTTATACACTTCCCGAAATTTATTAGTAACCGGGAACAATTCATCATAAGGTGTTACCGGGTTGTCCATTTTCTTTTGTATGCCTGCTGGTAGCTTTATATTGTTTGTTCTACAATTTATTATCGTCATTGCGTGCTTTTCACCAATTCCCTTTACATTCAACAAGCCTCCTAAAAGCTGGCCATTAGAATCAAGCGTCCATTGTAGGTCGCTATTTTCAACATCAACAGGAACATAATCCAATCCCTCTTTGGACAATTCTCGCAATAGCCTCAGGGCTTGTTCAGGGTCTTTAACGTGGCGTAAACAACCAACAGCAAAGGCTCCCGGGTGGTGAGCCTTCATCCAACAGCACCAGTAAGATACCATGCCATAACTAACGGCATGAGACTTATTAAAAGCCCAAGAGCCGAAAGTAACAAACCCATTCCAAATCTTCTTAGCTGTCTTTTCATCAATATCACTTTCCGCTGCTCCTTTAATGAATTGCGATTCTAGTCTTAAGAATGTCTCCTCGCCTTGCCTATCGGACATGATGTGACGGATGATCCCAGTATCTGCCCAATTGAACCTCCCTATTTCCCGGACAGCCAGCATCACTTGCTCTTGGTAAATGATGACGCCAAAAATATCTCTTGTGATAGGCTCCAAAGCTGGGTGTAGATAGGCAACAGTTTTTTGTCCAGTTCTTCGTTCAATGTACTCCGCAGTGCCTCCGCTGTTAAGTGGGCCAGGTCTTGCGAGAGCAGTGGCAGCGGAAATGTCATTGAAATCTCTAACGTGTGTTTGCCGTACAACTCCTTGTAGAGATGCACCT
>JAFCZU010000422.1 GCA_019314185.1 Deltaproteobacteria bacterium
ACACCCTATACCTTAAACCCTCTGTTCATGGAGAAGCAAAGGCGAGGCATGCGTTGAGCGGGCTTTTGAATTAACACCCCGGAAACGAAGAAAAAAACGCATGATTTTGTTCTGTAAGGCAGGGGAGAGGCGGAAAGACTTTCTATGCAAGAAAAAAAAGAAAAGAAAATGATAGGCAAAGAATATTATGACAGTTTTTTAGAGGCGTCAAAGAGCTGGGTTCCCGTGCTTTATATAAATAGGGACAGAACCAGCCCTGAGTGGTTTGCCTTTATTCGATACATGAGCCAGTCGGCCATGGCCTTTTATTCCTTTCACAGCGTCATAAAAAAAGAGAAAGAGACTGATTGTCCCAAAAGGATCTATAATTTTTATGCTGACCTCATAGTATCAAAACTTAAGAAAGCCATATTTACTGAAAATCCCAGGGATTCGGTATTGGACATATCATCGTTGCTCTTTGAAGACTTTAAGGACGTATTTTTCCGTCTCAGTTCAATGAATGAAGAAGAATTTGCAAAGGTAAAGGGCTGTGATCTTTTTTATTTTTATCTCAAGGCGTTCTGTTTCTTTGACATGACCTTCTGGAGTGACAGGCCAAAGGTCTTTTTCTGCCGCTATAAATCCAATGTTGAGGTGAGGAAGCAATTTTGCGGGCATCTTCAGAAATTGACAAACTGTATCAGCGGATTAACAGAGATAAACCAGGCTATGTCCACAGAGGCAGGAGAAAAAAAGAATATCTATCGCCATATTAATGATGTTCAAGAATTGATGGTCAGGCTGCCGTTAAGAAATCTTGTGGATAGTGTAAATTCTTTTCATCCTGAAATGCTCAATTATGACATGGATCAGGGGGAGGTTTATAGCGCCATATTCGCACCGGAATTTGATGTGGGAAGTTTTGCCTTTGATCCTCTGAGTCGTTACTATTCATATATCGTATGGAAATGCCTGAAAATATTGAAGGCAAGCTTCAAGTACATAAAGAAAGAAAATAACACCCTGTTCATCCAGAAGTTTACGCTGAAATTTGAAGACTATCTCAAGAGATTGAAAGAGATCCTTGAGATGAGCGCCGGCGCCGGTTCTGTTGACGTAACAAAGATAATGAACCTGCTTCTGGAAAATGACTATCAATTCATAGAAAAATTTATCATGGCGGAAGTCATGGTTTACGATAACAAAGGCGGGATCAGCGATATCTCCGATAAATTTAAATCACCTGCTCTTTATGAAGGACTTCCGAAAAAAAGGTCAACCGATAGGGATATTGATACTGATCGGCTTAAAGATATTGCTTTAAACTACATATATGATCCTGCTTATTTAAACAGGATTCGGGGGCCGTGGAAATTTGAAAATCTCATCCTGAAGGCTCCCATAGAAGATATTCAATATCTTGCAGAGATGGTCGCAGGGATGATTCCAGTGGAATACAGAGAAAAGCCTATCATAGGCATCCTGCGTTCAGGCTCGTTTATGGCATATCTTTATAATATCGTTACAGGCAATAGTGGAAAAATCATGCATTTCAAACCAAGTCCTTTTGTTTCTATAGTGCCATGGAGCGTAAGGCTTCCGGTAGAGCAAAAGGCGATGTGCATGTCTCCACTGATCTTTGATGAATCCTTTAAAAGCGGCTTTACCAGCGATATCTTAAAAGAATATCTCTGTCGAAAAAAGGAGACAGATAAGTTCAGACCATGCCTTTTTTCCCTTGCCCGTGTGCTTGACTATCAGGCAGAGACATATCCTTATGAGTTTTGTTTTCTCTATTCATGGGATTATCATGGAATGCAGACCTTGAGCAGGGAAATGATCCGGGTATCGAGCCGCTTTACCGCTCCAGGCCAGGACATTCCGGCATGCCTGAATATAAAGGATTATTTAGAGACCATTCCAGTGAAAATAAAAGACAGAAAGGTCTTCAAAAAACATGTGAAGGAGATGGTCACTGTTGGAAATCAGGATCAGGAGAGATACGACATTTTACGCCTGTTTACCTCTGCGGATGCCTTTTTTGCGGTTGCAAGATATTTTTATGAGAATATTATTGAGAAGATAGAAAAAACAGACAAGAAAAAATTCTATCTAATATATGGTTCAGACTATGCCTATGTCATTGGCCTTGCGATTGCTCTTATCTCAAAAGCGAATGAACATGCTGATAATATTATGGATTGGAACATTTCAAGTTCAGCGCCCGAAGGAGACGATGTATTCAGGGTATTTCTTGATATAGAGATATTTACGGGCAAGACATTATTGATGAAGGCCAATGAGCAAGTATTTGACATAACCTGTGTCATCGCCTTTAATGCCGGTGCCTTAAAAAGGCCCGGGATTGAGAATAAAATGGGAACTTTTGCAGGTATTATTGAGCATAATGTGGAAGACAGGTAAGGGGTGACAGTGTGACAGGGGTGATATGCGACAACATTTTATGTTATATCTACATGGCCGGTTTCGGACTGGTCAATATACTTGCTTATGGTGAGATAAGCGATGATTTCTTCCGCAATTATTACATGCATTCAGGATCATCACATTTCTGCAGAAACAAGAAATATATTATGCCTGCAAGATCGGATGCCAGATATCTTCGCGAAAGCTTGGGCCTGAATCAGAAAAAAAACGCCAAAACTACCATAAAGGCATGTGTGACTGCCTTAAACATATTTTCATGGACCTTCGTTATCAGCATGTTTATCAGCACCTTTAACAAACTTTATTCAGAGTCGATAGAACATCCTTTTATCTTGTTTTGTATAATCATCTTACAAATCGCATTTTTTTGCATATACTTTTATACCATTCATAAATCTATGGAATGCTATTGGCAAGGTAAACCAAATTATATCAATATCAGGCTCTATATGCCTTCGAATATATTTGTAATATTGCTTATACCCGCCATTTTGTCTTTTTCACAAGGATTATGTGTTTCATGTTCGCTTTTGTTTTCGATTTTACTTTTGTCAATAATACTTTCATTGCCGGTATTCCCTTTGCATCTGACTATAGCGGGAAAAGTTAACAGGGAAATGTATAGAGATGTGTTTTGAGGTGAAAGAGGGCAGGTGAAGTTGTTCAGCCGCAGATTTATGCAGATGAGGTTTAAAAAAGAGGCCGTGCACGTATATGTGGACACCTTTTCTCATTTCGGGTTTTCCGGTGTCAGTTCAAGGCGAAACAAAGTCGATGCCGGTAGCATAACACCCTTAAATGCCGCAGCCCCGACCGCGACATACTTAGACAAAAAGCTCGACAGTTTCTTTCGC
>JAFCZU010000002.1 GCA_019314185.1 Deltaproteobacteria bacterium
ACTTTTTACGAAACCATCGATAGTTATACCTCGAAAATATAAAGATATATTCTGGAAGGATTATCATGAAACAGCTAAATGTTTTTGTGATTTTAATTGCGGTTCTTTTTTTATTTGGATGCGCAGGCGGAAATGCTGTGAAGAAGAAACCCGGGCATCTCATCTCGGGCATGAAAGAAATACAAAAAGGCGCTACTTGGTATCAAAAAGGATGTTATCATCGTTCCCTGGAGCACTTTTTAAGAGCACATGAACTTTTTGTCGTATCCGACCAGTTAGACGGGGTTGCCATGAGCATGAACAATATCGGAAATATTTACAGAATCATGAAAGATCTTGACAACGCCCTGCTCTTTTTTGAAGAATCTATCGACATATATCAGAATATCAAGAATTACAAAGGTCTGGTGCAGACTCTTTCCAACAAAGCGGCCGTGCTGATAGATGGCAACAAGCTTGAAGAGGCTGTTAATGTGTTAAAGTCGGCTGAAGATATCGCACAAAAAAATTCTATTCCAACAACTAACATATTAAATAACTGGGGGATCCTTTTTATCAGGCAAAAGGAATACAGCCGCGCAGAGAAGATATTGAATACAGCCTTGGCAAATGCTGATCCTAAAAACTATTCAGAATATGCAACAGTAAATTTTGCTCTGGGCAACTTGATGTGCGAAACAGGACATCCTGATAAAGCTGTTTACTTCTTTAAGACAGCACTGAAGACTGACCGCTTATCGGGATTTCACAAAGGCATTGCTGATGATCTTGGCGCAATCGGAGATGTCAATTTTAGCCAGGACAAATACGAATCAGCGGTTAATTATTTTAAACGAAGTATAAAGATATATGCTCTAATACAAAATAGGAGCAAGGTGTTTGAAATAATGAAAAAACTTGATATCGCATCGGAAAAGTCAGGCCAGGAGATTAGTGTTACAAAACATTTTATTAACAAATGGCTGGAAGGAAAAGATTTTGAAAACCCCTGCAAATAACAGCGACATATATTACCTTTCCTTTGAAGACAAAGAAATTACTCTTATAGGAACAGCTCATGTATCAAAAGAAAGCGTCAGGCTTGTAACCTCCGTTATCGAAGAGGGAAAACCGGATACGGTCTGCATCGAACTTTGCCAATCCAGGTATCAGTCTATCCGACAAAAGGACAGATGGCAAAATATGGATATTGTCAAAGTCATCAAGGAGAAAAAAGCTTTTCTTCTTCTTTCCAACCTGCTTCTGGCATCATTTCAAAAAAGGATAGCCAGAAAACTCGATATTAAACCCGGGGCGGAAATTATATCAGCCATTGAAACAGCGGAAAAGGTTGGAGCACAGATACATCTTGCAGATAGAGATATCCGCATCACACTGTCGAGAACCTGGTCCGTTATGTCTCTATGGGACAAGCTGAAAATACTATTTCAGCTTATTTTATCTATGGGAGAAATTGAGGAAATTTCCGAAAAAGATATCGAAAAGATGAAACAGGAAGACATGCTGGAAACACTTCTCGCGGATATTGAAAAATCGCTTCCTGTTTTAAGGGATATCCTGATTGATGAAAGAGACAGATATCTTGCCCATAAGATCAAAACAGCGCCAGGCAAAAGAATAGTGGCGGTTGTCGGCGCTGGTCATGTGCCGGGCATAAAAAAATACTGGGGAGCAAATATTGATATTAACGCTCTTGAAAAGATTCCCCCAAAAGGCATGTTCGTACGCGCTTTTAAATGGATTTTGCCTTTATCTATACTGGGGCTCTTTGTTGCAGGCTTTTTTTACGGCGGTTCTACAGCAGGCACTCAAATGATAACCTGGTGGATTCTGGCAAATGGTCTGCTGGCAGGTCTTGGAGCGCTGATAGCTTTTGCCCACCCACTGACGATTTTAACTTCGATTCTCGCTGCTCCTTTAACGTCCTTAAACCCAATGATAGCTGCTGGATGGGTTTCAGGGCTGGTAGAGGCTTTTTCAAGGAAACCGAAGGTAAAAGATTTTGAAAGCCTTTCTGAAGACATTCTCTCCATAAAAGGTTTCCGGCAAAACAAGGTAACTAAAATTTTGCTGGTGGCGGCATTTACAAATTTAGGCAGCGCAATAGGCACTTTTGTTGCTATTCCGCTTATGTTAAAAGTATTGTAACTCAAGTTTCGCACCCTTTAATTTAGCCAAAGCGTTAGACGGCAAGGGTTAGAAATAAATTTTAAACCGAAATATACTATCTGTGGTTTTTACAACGGCGCCAATCAATTAATATAAGATTAATGCTTAATACATCATTAAATTAAATATGTTATATCTCCTTTGCGCCTGATCATAATTACCCCGTTAATTGTTTTCAGGATTTTTTAGAAATTGTCGATCATTATATATATTCGCAAAACGTGCGCCGTTTTTGCTGTTTTTTTTGTAATAATCGATGCATTTTTTTACGATTTTCAGGGTTTTATCTTCATTGAAGATACCTGGAAGTTCTTCAGCTAATCGCGGATGTCTTCCCAATTTTCCCCCAAGTAGAATCCTGAAGCCGGTCTCTTTTTCAGAAATCGTTGCCGTGGGGCATTCTTTTATACACTGTCCACATTTTATGCAAAGATCATAATCTATTTCCGGCTTGTATTCTTTGTCATTTAAGGCAACGGCATTTTCATTGCATATATCAACGCACTGTCCACATAATATGCATTCATTCTCTGTAATTTCCGGAATACTTGCACCTATAATTCCGATATCCTTAATCTGAGGCTGGGAACATGCATTAGGGCAGTTTGCGAGTGTCACTCTGAATTCATGATGAAATTTTATATTATTCCCAATATTTTGTTTTAGAAATTTTAAGATATCTTCTTTTGCAAGCAGGTTTTCAAGATTGTTAAAAAGACCGTTACTTTCAACAGCACGGTTGGGGCATCCGTCTGATCCAAAACATGTATCAATCTGAAACCCTTTTATTTCAGAACTCATATTTGTTAAATATCTTTTTTTTGTGGTTTTAATATCTGGAATCGTGACTGCTTTTCTACCCGCGGCTACGGTTTCATCTTCAACACGGGCTCTGACTTTTTTTCTAACAAAAAAGGGTACTTTCTTAATCGCTTTCTCTGCTTCTTCAGTCCATTCCATAGCTATTGCCTTTTACACAATTTTATTTTTCAAAACAGGTTGCCTTTTTTTTACTTCAAAGCAAACGAAATATATTATTCATCAAACTAATTCAGTTCGTTTAATTATTTTGTTCCTGTTGCTTATAACCATTTTTTCAACAAAAACAGTTATTCCAACTCTCTTCATTGCTTTATTTAAGATTTCAAGAAGTTCGCTACAGTACGAAACTTCCATAGCAAAATACGTTATGCTTTTAATCCGGTCAAAAACGAAATTAAAACGGTCTTAGAACTTGTGATTTTTCTGTTTCATACTTGAAAGAAATAATGCTTTGTGCCATAATATTTATATTTTGGCAACTTAGTAATGCAATCACTCACATAGTTAGACTGAAAGGGGCCAGAAGAGCGGAATTGCAGTACTTTGGTGTGGGCAACTGATTCCAGCATAAAATATGGCTTCAAAATGTCCCGTATTTTTGTTTTTTCCTAACAGATTTCAGTTTGTCAGTTTGAGTAGTTACAAATTATCAAGAGGAGATCGATATGAATGTAACTTTTTATGGCGCTGTGCGTGAAGTCACCGGCTCCATGCATCTTCTAAGCACGAAAAATGACAGGATATTGCTGGATTGCGGAATGTTTCAGGGCAGACGGAAAGAAACCGAACAAAAAAACAGAGTTTTGCCCTTTGATCCGCAAATTATTACTAATATTATACTTTCACATGCTCATATAGATCATTCCGGTCGAATCCCCATGTTGACGAAGAACGGGTTCAACGGACAGATAATATGCACACGCGCAACAGCCGATGCGTGTGAGTATCTTCTGCCGGATTCTGCTCATATCCAGGAATCGGATGCAAATTATCTTAATTATAAAGTTGTGCGTTCATCTTTGTCCGGGATGAATGGTTCCACAGGTATGGGGAATATATCAAATCACAAAAGAAAAGAAATAAAAAAAATATTAAAAACAAATCATAATAAACTTAACATTGATAAAATTAACGAGTTGATTAATAAGTTGAACCTCGATGCAGTCCGGCCGATTTATACTGCTTTTGATGCAGAGCAATCACTCAAATGCTTTAACGGTTATCCTTACCGCCACACCGCAACGATTGGGCATGATATGACCTGTACATTTTATGATGCCGGTCATATTTTAGGATCGGCCTTTTCCTTAATCAAGACAAAAGAAAATGGCCGTCAATACAATATCTGTTATACTGGAGATATCGGCAGGTTTGGCACAGCTATTCTCAAGGATCCGACTCTGGTTTTTCCTGAAGAAGATCGCGAAATAGATTTGCTGATTATGGAAAGTACTTACGGTAACCGTGTTCATGAACCGGTGAAAGATTTAAAGCAACAATTAAAACAAGTAATAATCGATGCCGTCAACCGCGGCGGGTCGATTTTAATACCGTCCTTTGCATTCGGCCGCGCACAGGAGCTTTTGTATGTCCTTCATGAGCTTTACGATGATGGTGATGTGCAGCGGCTTCCGGTGTATCTTGATAGTCCGCTCGCCATAAAATTAACCAGAGTTTATGGCGAGCATCCTGAAGTTTATGACAAAAAAACAAATGGAACATTCCTTAAGCAGGGGGAAAACCCATTTTCCTTTAATGAAATCCATTTTGTAAACTCGGTTGATGAATCAATGGAGCTCATGCGGGAGGAAAAACAGCATATTGTAATTGCGGCGTCAGGAATGTGTGAGGCAGGACGTATATTGCATCATCTTCGTTATAAGATTCATAATCCGAAAAACACTGTTCTTATAGTTGGTTATATGGCTCAGAATACTCTTGGCCGGCGCATCATGGAAAAAGGGAGTGAATATGAAAAGTCCGGTAGAAAGGATAATCCGCCGATGCTTAAGTTCCTTAATAAAACCTATCCACTGAAAGCCCATGTTGTTAGATTAGGCGGTTTCAGCGCTCATGCAGATAAGGATGAAATGCTTCGTTTTGTCAGGGAGTCAAACTTGAGGATAAAAAAGATTGCAGTTGTTCATGGAGAAGAGGATCAGTCCCTTTTATTTGCTGACCATCTTGCAAACGAAGGTTTTTCGGTGATTGTTCCAAGAGCCGGAGAGGTTTTGCAGATTAAATAAGATGGCGTCGTAAAAAGTCCCATCTACTGCGTTGCAGTGATTTTTCAGACTCTTAACATACTACACGTATGCTTTCGACCCTGAAAAATCACTACGCCTTGTATATGAAACTTTTACCGTAGCCATCTATAGTTAACTTTATGACTTTTTACCAGTTCATCAAATAAAAAACAATTACGAAAACACCTAACATCTAACACCTAATTTTATAATTATGAAAACAAAAAATACAAACAAGCAGTCAGATGAAAAAAGACAGATGCAGGGCAAGATAAATTCTCTTGGCGTATGCATTGGAGCATCCACAGTATCGATAGTTAATGTCATACAGGAGATTAGCGGGCAAGGCGGGCGCGGGGCAAAACCTGAAATAGTTGAATATTCGCTCCATACCCACGAGGGGAATCCAAAACAGACACTGCTTTCAGCTCTCAAGTTTCTTGATATGAATTCATACGACAGGATTGCCGTAACCGGCAGGAGATTTCGCGACTTTGTAAACCTGTCATCCATATCTGAACCTGAAGCAGTGGAATACGCATACAGTTTTATCAAACCCGTTGATATTACATGCCCGGCTGTTATTTCCGCTGGAGGGGAGACCTTCATGGTATATGTCATGGACGGTCAGGGCCAGATATCTAATGTTTTGACAGGCAATAAGTGCGCATCCGGAACCGGTGAATTTTTTCTCCAGCAACTTCGCAGGATGAAAGTAACGCTGGAAGATGCGGCTCAGTGGGCTGCCACAGAGGAGCCGTATCAGCTTTCGGGGCGTTGTTCGGTTTTTTGCAAGTCGGATTGCACCCATGCAACCAACAAAGGCATCCCCAAATCAAATGTAACAGCCGGACTTTGCAAGATGATGGCGGAGAAAATACTTGAGCTTTTAAAAAAGGTGCAAAGAAAAAATATTATGATCGCCGGAGGCACCGCGCTCAACCGGATGATGATTGAGTACCTGCGTAAAGATATTACAGACCTTATTGTTCCTGAGGAGGCCCCGTATTTCGAAGCCCTTGGCGCTGCTCTCTGGGCGCTGGAAAATGATACTGCCGAATTTCCTGGAATGTCGAAATTATTAAGGACAGAGATCAAATCATTTGACACACTTATGCCTCTTATCGATTTTAAAGACATGGTTGAATTCAAGTCTGTCGCGATGAGGGATGTCCGGCAGGGAGATGAATGCATATTAGGGCTTGACGTTGGTTCAACTACAACAAAGGCGGTTCTTTTGCGGCTCGAGGACGATGCAATTCTTGCGTCAATTTACCTGCGTACTGACAGTGATCCTGTTGGAGCTTCCCGCAAGTGTTACGATTCGATTCTTGGCCAGATAAGTGAAAAGGTAAATTCTGATGAGATAAGTATAACAGGGCTGGGTGTTACCGGCTCCGGCCGCCAGATAGCCGGTCTTCACGCGCTTACACAGGGAGTTATCAACGAAATAATTGCTCATGCAACTGCCGCAGTGTATTTTGATCCAGGAGTGGACACAATATTTGAGATAGGCGGGCAGGATGCAAAATATACCTATATCACAAATTCCGTACCATCCGATTATGCGATGAACGAAGCCTGTTCCGCCGGTACAGGTTCTTTTCTCGAAGAGTCGGCACATGAGACACTTGGTGTAAAAATGGAGGATATTGCCGACATCGCTTTTAAAGGCAAGAATCCACCTAATTTCAATGACCAGTGCGCTGCATTTATCGCCTCCGATATAAAGAATGCAATACATGAAGGCGTGAAACACGAAGATATTCTTGCAGGTCTGGTGTACTCCATTTGCATGAACTATTCAAACAGGGTCAAGGGAAATAAGCCGGTGGGTGAAAAGGTGTTTATGCAGGGTGGTGTCTGCTATAACAAGGCGGTTCCGTTTGCAATGGCGGCGCTTGTGGGCAAACCGATAGTAGTTCCTCCTGAACCGGGGCTTATGGGCGCTTTTGGCGTTGCGTTAGAGGTAAAGAAAAGGATTGAATCAGGTTTGATGGAAAAAAAGATCTTTGACTTGAATGTCTTGCTTAACCGTGAGGTGGAATACGGAAAATCGTTTATATGCAAAGGCGGAAAGGAAAAATGTGACCGGCGATGCAATATAGCTGTAATCAAGCTGGAAGGAAAGAAATATCCGTTTGGCGGAGCTTGCAACAGATACTACAATTTGCGGAACAAAGTGAAATACGATGTAGAGAAGATAGACTTTGTTCGTGTTCGTCAACAATTGATTTTTGATAAATATGCAGGCAAGCTGTCTGAAGGGGGTAAGAAAAAATTAAGAGGGAGGATCGGGATAAACAGGAGTTTTATGGTAAATACTTTTTATCCTCTTTATTCCACGTTTTTTGTTGAATTAGGCTTTGAGCCGGTTATACCTGATTTTCCTTCTAAAAAAGGAATGGACCAAAAAGAGGCTGCCTTTTGTTATCCTGCTGAACTAAGCCACGGTTTTTTTCATTCCCTTATTTATATGGAAAATTCTCCGGAGTTTATATTTCTGCCGCACTTCAAAGCTGTTCCTGTACAAAAAGGTTATACAAGTTCGCAGGTTTGTCCTTTTGTTCAGGGTGAAACCTTTTTTTTAAGGAGCGCCTTCAGAAAAAAACTAAATGAACTTAGAGATAGAGGGATAAAAGTATTGACCCCGCTGCTTGATTTGACAGAAGGACTGGAGGCCGCGGGAAAGCCTCTTGTTGAAACCGCTGTAAAAATGGGGGTTGGGAAAAAAGAGGCTAAAACCGCTTTTCAAAAGGCTCTGAAAAAACAGATAGAATGCATGGCCGAAATGAAAAAAATTGGCAATAACGCTCTTGAAGAGCTGGAAAAAGATCCGGACAGGACAGCTGTGGTGATATTTGCCAGGCCTTATAACGGATTTGCCAAAGAAGCGCATATGGGTATCCCAAACAAGCTTGCTTCAAGGGGAGTTATGGTAATACCGTTTGATTTTCTTACATTTGATGATGAGAAAACAAAGCGCCATATGTATTGGGGAATGGGCCAGATCATATTGAAAGCTGCCAGAGTGGTTAAGAAGCATCCCCAACTGTTTGGAACTTATGTTACAAACTTTTCCTGTGGACCGGATTCCTTCATGGTTGGATATTTCAGAACTATTATGGGTCAAAAACCGTCGTTGACTCTTGAGCTGGACAGTCACACAGCAGATGCCGGCCTTGAGACCAGGGTCGAAGCATTTCTTGATATTGTCGTAGCTTACAGGCAGCTTCTCGCAGACAAGGTGATTGCCTGGAAGAAGCGGGCTTTTGTTCCCGCTCGTATGGAAATGGAAAAAGGAAAGGTCAATCTGATAACGTCTTCCGGCGAAACACTTCCTGTCAGCGATCCTCGTGCAACTCTTATGTTTCCGTCTATGGGCAAAATTTCCTCTGAATCTCTCGCAGCGGTATTTCGCGGCTTCGGGTTCAATGCAATTGCCCATCCACCGTCTGATGAGGCCATATTGAAACTTGGCCGCGCGAACACTTCATGCAAGGAGTGTTTGCCGCTGATACTCACCACAGGAACATTGCTTAACTATGTTTACAATGTAAAAAAGGAAAATGAGGCGCTAATTTATTTCATGCCTACAGCTTCAGGTCCATGCCGGTTCGGCCAGTACTATGTATTCATGGAAGATCTTATAAAAAGGCTTGAACTTTCGGATGTAGCTCTGTTTTCGCTGACATCAGAGAATTCTTACGCGGGTTTGGGGAAAGATTTCCAGTTAAAAGCCTGGAGCTCTATTGTAACATCCGACGTTATGGAAGATATCCGGTCAATGATATTAGCTAACGCAACAGATGCCGAAGATGGGATGAGGATATTTAATGAGGAATGGAACCTGATATTGGAAGAAATGGAAAAAGGGGACTTTTCCAGACTGGAAAAACAACTAATACATACTTCTGAACGTTTTAGCCGGATTCCCATGAAGCGTCTGCCAAAAGAGGTGCCTGTAATTTGCCTTATCGGCGAGATATTTGTCCGCAGGGATTCAATATCCCGCCAGTATTTGACAAGACGTCTGGCAAAAAGCGGTTTTGCTACTGTTTGTTCACCAGTTGCGGAATGGGTATTATATTCCGACTATCTGATGCGCAAAGGGCTTGTTGACTACAAGGTATCAAAAATGGAAAAACTTGAATTAACAATAAAGCAAAAGTATATGACTAACTACGAAAAGCGTATCAAATCCATTTTATCCCGATCAGGACTTGTTCATTCAGAGCTTATTGATGTTGAAGCAATAATAAAAAATGCCGAGCCCTATATATCGCCAAACCTGACAGGTGAAGCAGTTCTCACGGTAGGGGGCACTATAACCGATGTAGCTTCTCATGCATGCGGCGCTATCGCCATAGGGCCCTTCGGCTGCATGCCAAATCGTTTGTCAGAGTCTATCTTAAACACGATGATGAATCGTAAAGGAAAATTGGCGACCGATCCGACAAATAAACGGCTTCAAAAAATCCTGGCAAATATTGTAGACCTGCCTTTTCTCGCAATCGAAAGCGATGGTTCTCCTTTCCCGCAATTGATAAGCGCAAAGCTGGAAACCTTTTGCCTGCGGGCAGAACGTCTGCACAAAAAAATGCTTGAAGCATGATCTTTAAACCATAGTATTTGTAGCGTGAATAACATCATGAAAAAAAGATAAAGCATTGAGACAGAAGTTTTGTGGTATAAAAAAAGCAGTTAATGGCATCAACAACATGGTTACAATACGTAGAAGAAGCAAGCATCGGGTGGCAGCATATAAGTATCAGCAGGATTCCCATTATTTTATTCAAATAGCTGAAGACCTGAAAGAAGCAGGTGCGGAAGAGTTGGCTGAATTAGGCGCCGAAGACATTGTTCTGGAGTTTCGCGGAATTCATTTCAGAGCGGATAAATCAACCCTGTATCGAATTAATTATTTGACAAGGCTTGCTTCACGGTGCCTTGCGCCGTTAGTATCATTTAATTGTCATGATGCCGATACGTTGTACAAGAAGGCAAAACAGATACAGTGGGAAGATTTTTTTGCAGAAGGCTGTACATTTGCCGTGTCGGCAAATGTTTCCGATAGTACTATTTCTCATTCAAAATACGCTTCTCTCCGTCTCAAAGATGCTGTTGCTGATTATTTCAGGAAGCAAACCGGTACGCGTCCTGATGTGTCTGTAAGGGATCCTGATATCCTGCTAAATCTTTATATCAGGCATGACAAGGCAGAAATAAGCCTCGATACGTCGGGAGGCGCGCTTCACAAGAGAGGATACCGAGAGGAAACAGTATTAGCGCCTATGCAGGAAACTATCGCGGCAGCGATTATCCGATTTACAGAATGGAACGGGTCTGTCCCTTTATATGATCCCATGTGCGGTTCAGGAACACTTTTGTGCGAAGCGCTCATGTGGTACTGCAACATTCCTTCGGGTATTTTTAGAAACAAATTCGGTTTTGAATTTATGCCTGACTTTAACAGTTCTATCTGGAAGCAGGTTAAAAAAAAGGCCAATACAAGAATCCGGGAGCTGCCGCAAGGATTGATTGCAGGCAGTGATCTGTCCGAACAAGCTGTCGATGCTGCGAGGATAAACATAATGGGGCTTAATTACGGAAAGAATGTAAGAGTTAAAAAGGCTGACTTCAGAGAGTTGCCTGCCATTGAAGGGCAGGTAGTTGTAGCAAACCCTCCTTATGGCATTCGAATGGGGGGAGATGAAAACCTTGAAGCGTTTTACAAAGATCTCGGTGATTTTCTTAAACAAAAATGCAAAGGTTCAACTGCTTATATTTACTTTGGAGAACGCAGGTATATAAAAAAAATCGGTCTGAAAGCATCATGGAAAAAACCGATCAAGGCAGGTGGACTTGACGGCAGACTGGTTAAATACGAGATGTATTGAGTGAGTTCAGGGGCAGGTGTCAGGGATCAGGGGAGAAGCTCAAAGCTCAAATTGCACCAAATAATCTGGAGAAAAGCCAGATGATTTTAAACTTGATGACTTCATAAAAAGTCTTAAAACTCAGGGCCTGAGAAATGGATGACGACCGTAAAAGCAGAACGCAAAAGAAAAATGAAGCCAAGGCTTTGCAGAAACTTGGCGAACGACTTATAGCTCTGTCGTCTGAACAGCTTGAACGTATTAATATTTCGAATGATTTGCGTAATGCTGTTATCGTTGCCGAAAAAACAAAAAGTCACGGAGCAAAGCGCAGGCAATTACAATACATAGGCACACTCATGCGTAATATCAACCCTGAACCCATACAAAATGCTCTTGAAAATATCAGGCTTGGTGATCATCAAAAAACCCTTGTCTTTAAAAAGATTGAAAAATGGCGGGATGAACTTAAGGAAGGTAACAAAGTGTTTATTGAGGAGATTATAGACAACTGTCCTGATGCAGAAAGACAGCGCCTGACGCAGCTTGCAAGAAACGCATGCAATGAATATAAAGCAGGAAAGGGCGTAAAATTCTCAAGGATACTTTTTCGTTATCTAAAGCAGATTTCAGACATTTGAGAGAAAGAAAATTATATGTAATCCCCCTTGTTGAACTTTATTGCTTCAACAGTAGAAGTAACGAGAGCCCTGTTGAGGATATCCTTTATTCCATCTTCATCGGGCAGTGAATTTAAAAGGGGTAGCATATTGTCTGCTTGATTTTTCATGTTAGCGACAAAAGGATGCATCTCTTTTAACTTGACAGACGGATCTTCAAGTTTCTTCTGGTAATTTTCGAGAACATCCAGGAATTTTTCCACTCTTTCTATATTTTGGGCTTTGTCAATGTTGGAGATAATATCAAATCTTATATTTGATATGTTTTGAACAGGTGGCAGCATCATTATCTGATTTTCGGAAGATGACGATTTGTTGATCGTTTGTTGAAGAATGTCCTCAAATTTATTCCCTGTTGTTTTTGCGATCTTGTTAGTTTTTTGATCATTGGCGATTCTTGAAATATCATGCGGTGTTATTTCCATTTTAGAGTATCCTTTCTTATAGTTTACTTGCCTCTATCCGAAAAACAGGAAAATCTTTACTGGTATATCGGCAAAAATTGCTTTTTGTTTAAGGTTTCTACTTGTAAAAAATCATAAAAACGGGAAATCATAATTAAGAATCGAAAGAGTAAAAGTTATAATCTTGATTTCTATGTTTATGAATTCTTTACAATATTCGGTCAACCTCTTTCTGAAACCAATATAAATTTGATGACGTCGTAAAAAGTTCCATCTACTGCGTTGCAGTGATTTTTCAGACTCTCAATATACTATATGTATGCCTTCGATCCTGGGAAATCACTACGCCTTGTATATGAAACTTTTTACCGTAGCCATATATAGTTAAATTCGTGACTTTTTACGAGTTCATCAAATTTGTGTCAGCATGATAAAACCACTCTCAAGCAATTAAACAGTTTATTTTAGGTTTATTAAAATGCATATAGTGTGCCATTATTATCCAAAACAAATCAAAATCCTCTTGGAGCAAAATTTCAAAAAGCTCCGGTACAACGGTAAATATGATTTTGAAGAAGCCGAGGTTAAGAGATTTCATAACTGGAGAGAACATATAGGGTTTTAGGCAGCCACTCTTGTTGACAAAGAGAATGATGTTGGATAACTTGAACAAACAATATGGTGTTTGCAGCTTGATCTGCCACAGTAAATTTTATATTTTTTCTGTTTAGCGCTTTCCTTGTTTCGTGTTTTCGTGATTATTTTTTATTACTAAAAAACTACATATTAACGGAAGATAAAATGACAATCAAACACATTGAAGAATACAGAGATCCGGAAATTTCCAAATCAATAATTGAGAACATAAAAAAGCTTAGCAAGACAAATATTCGCTTGATGGAGGTTTGCGGCACACATACAATGTCCATTTTTAGAAGCGGCATTCGCGCTCTGTTGCCTGATTCAATTTCACTTCTTTCCGGCATAGGCTGTCCTGTATGCGTTACCAATCAGAAAGAGATAGATACCTTTATAGGAATTGCCAGAGCGAATGATGTTATTGTGACTACTTTTGGAGACCTGATGAGGGTTCCCGGAACAGATTCATCTCTTCAGAAAGAGAGGGCAAGCGGCAGAGATATCCGTGTCGTTTATTCTACATTTGACGCTCTTGAAATTGCGAGAAAGAATCCTGACAAAAGGGTTGTTTTTCTCGGTGTGGGCTTTGAAACAACGGCTCCGACTATTGCAGCTACCATATTTTCAGCAAAGAAACGCAAACTTGATAACTTTTTTGTTTTTTCAGCTCATAAAATAGTTCCTCCTGCCCTTGATGTTTTGATGCAGACAAAAGATGTGAAAATAGACGGCTTTATTCTGCCAGGCCATGTTTCTGTAATTATAGGCACAAAGGCTTATCTCCAGTTTTTTGAAAAATACAAAATACCATGCGTGATTGCCGGTTTTGAACCAATAGATATATTGCAGCCGATATCGATACTTGTTGAGCAAATAGAATCAGGCGCTCCGGAACTTATTAATGGATATCCAAGGGTTGTGACATTTGATGGAAATAAAAAGGCGCAAAAAATCATGGGAGATATTTTTGAGATAGTTGATGTTGCCTGGCGCGGTATAGGGGTAATACCAAAAAGCGGTTTAAGAATCAGAGAAAGGTTTTCCGCCTTTGATGCGGAAAAGATGATTGACTTTTCGGTACCTGAATCAAAAGACCCAAAGGGCTGTGCTTGTGGCGAAATTCTCACAGGCTTGAAGATACCTCCCGAGTGCTCTCTATATAAAAACGTTTGCACACCCATGGATCCGGTTGGCCCGTGTATGGTTTCCAGCGAAGGAACCTGCGCGGCATATTATAGATATCACAATAGTTGATGGCATCGTAAAAAGCTATAATATACCGCTTTACGGCGCTACAACCAAAAAATAACTTGTCAACAATATCAAAAGGTTATTGTTTAGTTGTTTGAAAGTCGGAATCCAGTCTTTGCAGGAGCTGTTTTATGCCGTCCTCCAAATAAATTCGTGTGAGGTAAACCCGCTTCTACGAGAACCAGCTAATGAGAATTGGTTTTCATCGGAGTTACATTCCTAAAAAATGGAGTTTGAAATGCAGGACTTTACACATATTGACGATAAAGGACATGTGCGGATGGTTGATGTAACAGACAAGCAGCCATCCGACAGAATTGCTGTTGCACAGGGTGTTGTTACAATGAGTTCAGAAACCTTTCAAATGATTTATAATCAAGCGGTTAAAAAAGGGAATGTTCTTGAAACAGCCCGCATTGCCGGTATTATGGCGGCAAAAAAGACCCATGAATTAATTCCCATGTGTCACCCCCTGAATATTACACATATATCTGTTGATTTCTTTCCTGACAAAACAGCGAGTTCTATCAGGATCGAAACTTCAGTCCGGCTTTTGGGCCGGACAGGTGTTGAAATGGAAGCTCTGACAACAGCTTCTGTGGCAGCGCTTACAATTTATGATATGTGTAAATCTTATGATAAAGAAATGGTTATTTCGGACATTTATCTGCTTGAAAAGTCAGGCGGAAAAAGCGGCGTCTTTAAAAGAAAATAATTAACAATTTATACCGTGAACTGTCATAATACGAGTTTTTTGATTATGTTTTTTTACTACGAAGAACACGAAGAAATTATAAAAGCATTACTTCTAATATTCGTGCCTCTTCGTGTCCTTCGTGGTTTAATTTTTCCTGTTAATCCTGTCAAAAAAGTGTCTTTAAAAAACCTTAGATGCATACATCTTATTGCCATTTTGCTTTTCATTTTTATGGCTGGATGTGCTGCTTATAAAACACAGCCCGACATTTCCGAAAAAACAGCTCTATATCGTGTTTCACTGTCAGAATTTCCGGTTTTTTCAGATGATATGGGATATGATGAGCTGGAATACAGCATTTGTAATAGTATTTCATATCTCAAAAAGGTCTCCCCTTTAAAAAAGTTTAAGTTTGGAAACGACTTTTTCAGCACAGCCCACATGATTAAATCTCTGGAGCATTTTAAAAATTACATCCAAACAAAACCGTCAAAGCAGGATTTAAACCAATTTGTCAGATCTAACTACCTAATTTACAAATCTATCGGAGGCAGTAAACACGGGCAAGTGCTTTTTACAGGATATTATGAACCGATTTTACAGGGAAGTCTCAGGAAAAGTAATGAATACAGTTTTCCGATTTATGCCCGTCCTGACGATCTGATTACTGTTGACCTTTCATTATTTTCATCGCGGTTTAAAGGAGAAAAGATAATCGGAAGATATTTCAATCATGCCTTTGTGCCTTATCATGAACGGAATGAAATCGATTATGAAGATTCTCTTAAAGAAAAAACCGAAATAATTGCCTGGGTAAACGATCCGGTTGATCTTTTCTTTCTTCAAATTCAGGGCTCAGGAAAAATCTGCCTTGATAATGGTCAAACCATTAACGTTCATTATCATGCCACAAACGGTAGGCCATACCGCAGCATAGGAAAACTGCTTATCGAAAACGAGAAGATTCCCAGATCGCAGATGTCAATGCAAAAAATCCGTTCATATTTAAATGATAACCCTGAAGAGCTTAAGACGATTTTAAATTACAACCCAAGTTATATATTTTTCAAAATTGAGAAAGAAGGGCCACTTGGCTGCCTTAATGTCAAATTAACTCCTGGAAGATCCATAGCTCTGGACAGGCGTATATCACCAGAAGGCGCTTTAGCGTTTATTGAAACTGAAAAACCTTTAATCAACGGCTCAGGCCAGATTCACGTTTGGACAAAATTCAAGCGATTTGTTCTAAACCATGACACCGGCGGAGCAATTAAAGGCCCTGGTCGCGCAGACCTGTTTTATGGAAACGGGCTAAATGCTGAAATCGCCGCCGGTCACATGAAGCATTTTGGTGAACTGTACTTTCTTGTTCTAAAACCGGAAATTAGTCGAGTGGTCGAGTCGAAAAATGCTCGAGCGGTCAAGTAGTCGAGTGGAATCGATGGGTTGCTTTCCCAATATTTTTAATTGCAATATATTAGCCCATCAGGCTTGACAGTACTCTGGAAAATGAGTAGGTAATAAACATTTTTCAAAAGGTCTATATTAGTCTATTTTAATTAGTGTCTGAACGAAAAGTATTTTTTTTAATACTGGCAATAGATTCAGTTTATTTAGCTATGTGAAGATTTGTGAACAAGCTGTTAGCTAAAAGGTGTTATCTGTTTGATTTTTCAAGCTAAAGGCTAACCGCTAAAAAAAAACTTTGATTTGAGAATAGTGCCCAACTGACTGTAATTTTGGATGTTTTGAGGTTTTCGTTCGGGTACTAATTAGGAGTAGTTATATGTTTGGCATTGGAATGCCGGAATTAATTTTAATCTTAGCTATAGCTCTTATTGTGCTTGGCCCAAAAAAACTTCCTGATCTCGCAAAATCAATGGGACGGGCTTTACGAGAATTCAAAAAAGCTACATCAGAATTTAAAGAATCCATTGCGGTGGACAATGAATTATCAGATGTAAAAAAAGCCTTTGATGACATAAATAATGATATTAGAGAAACAATCGATATAAACGTTGATCTTGAAGATAAAGCTCAAAATCACCTGCCTTCATCTGATAATGAAAAAGATAATAAAGAACCGAAAAAGGAAGAGCCGGAAGGATCTGTAAAAGATGAATGAGGCTGAAAAAATTCCTTTTACCGGGCACCTCGAAGAGCTGAGAAAGCGTCTTGTCGTCTGTTTTATAGCTATCAGTATAGGGTTCGTTGCTTCCTACGGATTCAAAGAACAAATATTTCAAATTTTGTCCCGTCCTCTGATATCTGCAATGGGAACAGGTGACAAGCTTATATTTACCGGCCTTCCCGAGGCGTTTTTTACTTATTTGAAAGTAGCTTTTTTAACCGGCATTATGCTGGCCGCTCCGGTTATCCTGTATGAATTCTGGATATTTATTGCTCCTGGTTTATATAAAAAGGAAAGAAGTCTTCTTGTCCCTATAGTTTTCATTTCCTCCTTTTTTTTTATAGGAGGCTCCCTCTTTGGATATTTTGTTGTTTTTCCATTTGGATTCAAATTTTTTCTTGGATTTGCCTCTGACACCATACAGGCTCTTCCGTCAATGAAAGAATATTTAGGTTTTTCCGCTAAACTGCTTCTTGCTTTTGGACTTGTTTTTGAACTCCCTGTTGTTATTACATTTCTGGCTAAATTAGGCATAGTTTCAGTCGACTTTTTGAAAAAAAACAGAAAATATGCCCTTATTCTGTTTTTTGTTGGAGCTGCCATAATAACGCCGCCGGATGTTATAACTCAGATTATGATGGCACTGCCATTGATGCTTCTATATGAAATAAGCATCTTAGGAGCCAGGGCTTTTGGTAAAAAGAAACCGGATAAGAATGAGAATGCTGCCTAAGCAAAAAGGTTCACATACTAAGGAGTATTGGTTTTTCGGAAACGAGGATACATATACTAAACCGAATGTTTAAAAAACTATTACAATGCCAGTAAATGGAACTTTTCACGACGTCATTATGGTCAAATTTTTTCTTTATCATTGACAAAATTGTTTGTGCTTGATAGGCAAACTTAATTGTAATAGAAAGTTTTTATTTAAATGGATTTATATAATTAAAAGGAGGTGAAACAGGCAATATGAATAAAAAATGTTTAGTACTTATAGGTATTGTAGCAATTGCTGCCCTGTTTTTTGCAACCAGTATTTATGCAGGGACCACAGCGCCTGATGTTGTCAATCTGGATAAGGGTTATAAGCATAAGAAGGGCATAGTAATCTTTTCTCACAAGAAGCATACTGCAGATTATAAAGCAGTTTGCGGAGACTGTCACCATGATGCAAACAACAAACCTCTTAATAATCTGAAAGCAGGAGATGATGTTAAAGCTTGCATCGAGTGCCATAATAAACCAGGTGAAAGACCAAAGGGAAAGGGTGCTCCAAAGCTTAACAAAAAACAGAGATTAGAATACGTAGCCGAAGCGTTTCATTATAACTGCAAAGGCTGCCATAAAAAATTCAACAAGAAAGCCGGCACAAGAGCAGCGCCTACAAGCTGTTCAAAATGCCATCCAAGAAAGAAGAGATAATCTGTAACTAAAAGTTAAAAAAAGGGCGGACATCTGTTAGATGTTCGCCCTTTTTTTTATGATTCTTTCTATAAATTGTAGCCGTTCACGGATTGAAGCTTGAAATTGGAAAATAGAAATTTGGGAGAAATAAAACGAGTTATGTTATGTGTCCAGCATGGTACTATATGTCTGGCAAAAGCGTTAGAAGAAAAGGTTTATTTGAGTCAAACAAGTATTATCTGAATATCGAATATCGAACAAGAAATTTCGAATGATGAAGTGTAGAATCGCTACGCTCTATCTTTTATAGTAGTAAAAATAATAGAATACCTTACTTCGACATTCATAATTTCTTGTTCGATATTCTGCGGTTCAAAACAAATTTGTAAATTCGAATTCGTTTTGAGAACTAAAGTGTTACCTGCTTTCCAATTTCAGCGTTCCGTGAACGCTCACCATAAATTATTGCATTATTGACCAAGGCCTCTGCCCAGGAAGGTGTGCCAAGAGCGTGGATATGAGTATAGGTTGCAAAGACATTTTTATAGCAAATGCCATCCCTTTTGTTAACAAAACCTGTTCCTCTTTTCATGTTAAAAACCAGATCGTTATCATTTCCAAGCCATTTTAAAACAAGAGAATAGTGAAATTCATGGCCTCTGATTTCAGTACCGACTTCATAATACGGATTTTCTCTTTCTACTGTAATAATTGTGTATCCGTGTCCCTGTGGTTTCTTGGAAAGACCGAAAACAATCGGCAAAACACCGGCCATGGGATATGATTTCCCAGCCAGGACAAGTTCTTCACCAAGGTACATCAAGCCGCCGCATTCAGCATATATTGGAAGGCCATTTTCTGCCAGGGCTTTTAATTCCTGCCTGAATTTTACATTTTGCGTCAGTTCCTCTGCATGTGTCTCCGGAAATCCGCCACCAATATATAATGCATCAACAGGTGGAATTGAATCACTTGCAAGAGGGCTGATAAATACAGTCTCGGCGCCGAGTGAAATAAGCGCCTCAATATTTTCCGGATAATAGAACTGGAATGCTGAATCTTTGATTATTCCGATTCTTGGGGCTTGTTGCTTGTTGCTTGTTGTTCGTTGCCGGCTGCTTGTTGCTTTGAGCTTTGAGCTTCTTTGTGCTGGTTGCTTGTTGCTCGTTGATTTGGCTGATTCATTTGCGATCTTCTCTATTGCGTCAAGATCAAGATATTTCGATGCCATTTGAGAAGCGGTTTCTATCGAATTGTTTGCCCAAGTATGTTCGGGAGTTGGAATAAGCCCCATGTGTCTTTCAGGAAAACTCTGCTTTCCCAGTTTCGGCACAGCGCCTAATACAGATATGCCACAGTAGTATTCAATGCTTTTGCGGAGTATATTCTCATGCCTTGGCCCGGCAGTGCGGTTTAATATAACTCCTTTTATTTTAATATTCGGGTCGAACTTTATGCACCCGGCAACAACCGCGGCCATAGTTCTTGTGGTCTTTGTGCAATCAATACACAAAACAACAGGAGCATTAAGCAACTTCGCAAGCTCGGCGGTGCTGGTGCTTCCCTCAATATCTAAGCCGTCATAAAGCCCTCGGTTGCCTTCTATGACAGCAATATCTTTATTTATGGAATGTGAAAGAAATGAATTAAGAGCCTGCTCTTTTTTTATCATGAAGGTGTCCAGATTATAGCAGGGTCTGCCTGCCGCAAGCGCCAGCCAGCCGGCATCAATATAATCAGGACCTTTTTTGAAAGGAGCTACTCTTTTACCAAGAATAGCCCATGCGGCAATAATACCAATCGATAGTATGGTTTTCCCCGCTCCTCCCCGCAAAGCCGCAATAATAATTCTGGGAATGTTCATATGTTTTAATCCACAGATTTCACAAATTTTTGTGAATTATCAGGTTACAATTCCCCGTAGCCTGAGACCTTTGAAAAATGTTCAATTTTGTTCGAGTACAAGGAAGGCGAAAATTTCAACCACAGGAATATATTGAATATTTCGAGGATTGAAATTTGAGCCTGACGCAGTAATCGGGCAAAAGGGGACGTTTTGCAAAGGTCTCAGCCTGTCGAAGTTAAGAAGCAGTTCATTATTAAATTGTAGTTCAAAAAGAAATGGCATAAGACGCAACACAAGCTTAAACAATATATAAACAAGCCTGACGTCTTATGCCACACAATAAAAACTAATTTTTATTATATATAGCGCAGAAAATCAAAAAAGGAAAACTGTTTTAATCCTCGCCCTCGCCGTGAGACTGTTTACCGGTCCCTTTAAGCCCATACATAGATGTGCTTCCGCTTGACCAGTACTCAAGAATTCCATCTGTTACCATCAGGTTAATATACTTTTTCGCGGCTCTGGGCTTTTCATCAAGTATTTTGGCAAGGTCATTGAAATAAAATTTTGACTTTGTTTTTGCTTTCTTTTTCAGTGCTTCAACAATTTTCTCGGTTGCTTCAGCTTGTTCCATTATCTTGCCCTCTTTTCTTGTTTAAGGCAGGAAACACGATTTATGTTTCCTGCCGGTTATATATGTATATATCTTTAGAACTTAAAGTTTGTTGTCTGTCGCCATGTGTAATAGGCGGGATCACGGAAATCATCGATAAGATGATGTGTAAACTCAAGTTCACATTTCTCAAAGAATCTTTCCCATCCTATTCTTTCTGCCCACTGACCGAGACGTTCATACTTATTAGCGTCTTTTGAGTAAGCGTCTACAATTCTTTTTACTGTAGCGGTCATGGTAGGCCAGCGCGGTTGTTCGTTCGGGATAAAGCCAACAACCACCTTGGAAAATTTCGGTGCGCATCTCCTGTTGGAAATTTGACCGCCAGCCATTATCACTATTCCATCGCCTTCAGTATCGGCAAGAGGCATGGATGGACACATTGTGTAGCAGTTGCCACAGTACATGCACTTGTCATCCCTAACCGAAACCGTCTTTACCTCTTTTCCGTCCGGAAGCGTGATCTTGGTCGGTTTAATGGCCGCGGTAGGACATGCGGCAATAGCGAGAGGAATCTCGCACATCTTGTCGATATATTCATGATCAATCATGGGCGGTTTGCGGTGATAGCCAAGAATTGCGATATCAGAGCAATGTACCGCGCCGCACATGTTAAGACAGCAAGCCATTGACACGCGAAGCTTACCGGGAAGCTTCATGTCTGTAAACTGATCATAAAGCACATCCATAGCTGCCTTTACCGTGCCTGATGCATCGGTAGCAGGTGTGTGGCAATGAATCCAGCCCTGGGTATGAACGATATTCGTGATGCCGGCTCCTGTGCCGCCAATGGGAAATTTGTTACTCCCGCCGGCAAACTTCCTACTCAGAAGATCTTCCTTCATAGGCTTTACGTTCTCTTCTTTATCAGTCATGAATTCGATGTTATTTCTGGTCGTAAACCTTAAGAATCCATCACAATATTTATTTGCGATTTCATTAATTTCACGAATATGGGTTACGCTCATTAAACGACATCCACCTACTCTGATTGTATAAACTTTGTCGCCTGATTCTGCGACATGAACTAGAATGCCCGGTTCAAGAATTTCATGATACAGCCATTTACCCTTGTTTTTTGCAATAACAGGAGGGTAAAATTCATCATATTTTCTCGGACCGATGTCGGTTATTCTGTTTTCCATCGGTTTGCCAGGATTGTAGCCTGAAGATATAAATGCCATGATTATTTTCCTCCTATCTCTGATGAAATTTTCTAAATTCGTTAACATCACGCTTAAACCCGCCTGGAACCTCATCTTCTTTCCAGAAGATATACGGATTTGACCTGGGCTCTTGAATCATTCGCGGATCTGCTTTAAAACCGGTTACCTCAAGCACCTTCTGAAAACCCTGGCGTTTAATTAATTCACCAAGACGCTCACGGTTTTTGCCTTCTTCCATCCACCAATCCCAAATAGGCTCAATTACTGTTTCCTTGATTTCAGTATAAGGCGCTTCAATTTTGATAAAAGGAACAAGAAGTGTAGCCATCTGCGCGCCATCAAGAATAGGAGACTTAGCGCCGACGAGAAGAGAAGCGCCTTTGTCGTTGCCAACCCTGAGAGCTCTCGGCATGACATTAATACAGTGCATGCACCTTGTGCATTCAGGTGTGTTGATTTCAAGTTTTCCATCTTCATACCGCATACATTTAGTGGGACAAAGATCTATAACTTCTTTCTGAATGTCAAACGGACCCCAGTCACGGCCAGCATGTGCGCCGGCATTTGACGGAAATTCTCCACCGATATAAGCTTTTACAGCTTCCTGATCAATGCGAATATCATCACGCCATGTACCGATAAAAGAAAGATCTGATCGCGCAATAGATGCCACACAGCAGTTGGGGCAGCCATCAAATTTGAATTTAAACTTATACGGAAATGCAGGACGATGAAGCTCATCCTGATACTCATTGGTAAGTTCATGACATATATCTTGTGTGTCGTAACATGCAAATTCACAACGTGACTGTCCAAGACAGTCGGAAGGAGTACGCAGGTTTGAACCAGAGCCTCCAAGGTCCTGATTCAGGTTATGTCCAAGCTCCCAGAACACTTCTTCAAGTTGTGGGGTCGTTGTCCCAAGAAAAATAATATCTCCTGTTGCGCCATGCATATTTGTAAGACCACTTCCCCTGCGTTCCCAAAGGTCGCAAAGGTCTTCAAGATATTTAGTAGTATAGTATTTGCCTGCAGGCTGACTTACACGCATTGTATGAAAATGCGCAACACCCGGGAACATTTCAGGCTGATCACAATACCTTCCTATAACTCCACCGCCATAACCAAATACGCCTACGATTCCACCATGTTTCCAGTGAGTCCTGCCGTGTTTATAGGAAAGCTCAACCACGCCCAAAAGGTCATCACAGCAATCCTGAGGAATCTGGTATTCGATATTTTTCTCATTCTTTGCCCTTGATTCAGCCTCCTGCTTCAGGTCTGATACGAAACTCGGCCATGGCCCGCTTTCAAGCTGGTCTAAAAAAGGGGTTTCATGTTTTGCCATTATTTATTACCTCCATTGTTTTGAAAAAATTAGCCGTTCTGACTACAAAGAAATTCCACCTCTCCTTTCGGGCTTTCCCGGTCACCTCCTCTCACTTCGTAGTTATATTTTTTTACAATTTTATTTTGGTAATTTAATGTAAGTGTTAAGTACATGTAGCATATCTTGAAACTTTTAAAATTAATCTTAATTATTGTCAATAAAAAAAGACGGATTTCATAAGGTTATAAACAATAAATCATTTATTCCAGATTGCAGCACTCCATCTTGAGGATTAATTTTCAAAGTGTTCCATATATTGTGTGAACTAAACAATTATTGCTGTCCACTAAATTTTAATGAATTTACAAAAAGTCAAATTTGTCAGTGATCGGAGGGATACGGTTTGTTTGATCTATACTTAATGCCTAACCCCTACATGCTGGTTATGGCCTTATAAAGAACCTCTGCATGCTTCTTTATATTCTGCTTTATCACAGGGATCTCCGGTGCTGCTGGATTGTATGAATTAATAATAGCTGATGATAAATCATAAAAATCCTTTTCAGTGCAGGATGATAATAGATAATCATGGAAACAAGTATCAAAAGAATCAGAAAACGAATCTGTTTTATCTTTCCGGCGCAAACCCTGAAAAAAACCTTTCAATATCCCTTGAACAGCAATGTCGTCAGACCACACAATGTCACCTGTTCCGTCTATCCTGTCTATCCGCATCCTGATTGAAAGATTTAATAAAAACACCAGCAACGCCTCCAGTATCATTTCAACATCTCTGCCTGTTTCTTTATTTTCTTTTTTTGCAAACATGGGCGCATATTGCCTGACTGTTATAAGTTTTAATTCAGCCTTATTATTTTGCAGTTTTATAACAAAGTCTCCGGCAGCATGATGCCAGGGAAATATCTGCTCAAATGTTTCAATATTATAATAACCGGTTAAGATCATGGCTGCCTGCCTGTAAAGTTCCAGGGTATTATTTGGCGAAAGGAAATAATTACCCTTCTCAGTATCCCAGACTAATATTTTGTACTTATTATCTGTTCTGTCATGGGAAATATGGAACTCGTTAAAGCCCTCAAACCATTCACCCAGAAACATGCTTATCTTATTTCTGCTTTCTTTTACACAGGTTTCTCCATAACTATAAACCTCTGGAACAGATGAAAATGAAAAATAATTGTCCAGTTTTTTAAGGCAGTTATATTCTCTTTCGATACAATTCATGCCAGCGGTGGATATTGCAACATTTAAGACAAATTTATAACTTTTTTTATCCAAAACAGCTTCAATCAGGGATGGATGATAAAATTCCCCGTGTTTTATCAGGCAAACTCGGATTTTTTCGATTTCTTCGGGAATTATCTGACGATTTATTTTTTGGGGAAAAGCGGAAATCAGGTTTTCAAATCTGTTTTGTTTCAGAAAAGAACGGACTGCGCTAAAGTAGTCTCCATAGGTGACAGGAATGTCGATTACTTTCTGTAGCGGTTTTCTTGTTGTTGGGAGGAGAATAGACCATATCTCACTGTTTTTTTGCACTGAATTTGTTGCATCAGACAAAAAATATTTGAATTGCGGTTTGTTGGGCATTATTTACTGGTTGCTCGTTACTGGTTGCATGTCGGTGGGCAGTGCCCAGCCTACTGATCCCTAACACCTGGCCTCCGACCCCCTGTATCCTATCGGTGTGCTTCTATCTCTTTCAAAATTTCCGGAGCTACTTCATAACCAAGCTCAACCGCTTGATCGCAATGTTTGATTGCCAGATCATATTCTTTATTCTTAAGATAGGCTATTGCGAGGTTATTGTGTGCGATAGGAAAAGAAGGTCCCAGTTCCAAAGCTTTAAGATTTGTTATAATACTCTCTTTAATCAACCCTTTCATCAAATAAGCATTCGCCAGTGTAGCATAAGCCTGCAAGAATTTGGAATTATATACAATAGCCTTTTGAAGCGACTTGATGGCATCATCGATATTGCCCATCTGAAGCTGCACAAAACCTATGTTTCCATAACCTTCAGAAAATCCGGCCCTTACCTTGGTTGCATGTTGGTTATACGCAAGACAACCGTCAAGATCTTCGCGCTGCAAACAAAGTCCGCCCAACTGCACATATGCTTCAGCAAAATTTGGGCTGCAATCGATTGCAGCCTGAAGCTCATTTTCAGCCTCATCATATTCTTTAACACCCAAAAGAGCAACAGCAAGGTTGTAATGGGATGTACCGCATTCAGAATTTGAAGCTAACGCGTCTCTCATTTTAGCAATATATTCTTTCGCATTTTTTACTTTTTGCATAATTATATCCTTAATAGAGTTATAAATGAACTAAAGTTGAAAAATCCGCCTTTGATTTAAACAATTTTGACTTTAACCAAACTAACTAACTAACTAACTAACTAACTAACTAACTAACTAACTAACTAACTAATGGATGTTTCAAAGGCCTCAATAAGTATTAGTTAGTTTTTGGGGGTTATTATGAAGCTATCCTGATGTCAAGAAAAAAAAGGATTGTCATGACCTGTTATTTAAAAAAGCTTTGCATTATATTCCTGAATCTTGCTCCACGCCATGCAGAAGACGGTCTTGTTGCTTCAGATACGAGAATATCCTGGCTCAAGAAGGGTAAAAAGTCAGAACTTCTTGGAACAATTACTCTTACTACTGGAAAATTTAATAATGGATGGGTGTGATCGAGTATTATGCAATCAGTATTTAACAGTTTGCATATCTTTTTGATTTCTTCAATCTCGCCAAAAATATCCTTGATTTTCTTGTTTCTGTAAACTCCAATTTCTCCTTGCTCAAGAAATGAAATATCTTTTGGAGAAATACCACATTTCATTAACAGATAATAATTGTTAACATGAGATCGATGGACAAGCGGTTTATCCAATTGTGGACGAGAAGCCAATAGAGTTTCGCGGCCCTGCATGCTTTCCGTAAAACATCTTGTCAGGCCTTCCTCCAGATTGAAAGATGCACCTGGTATCAGTATTTTATGTTCCATGCGATCAGCAGGCAAATTGTGATTGATAAACAAGACGCCTATACATGGCAACAGTCCGTCAAAAGAAAGATCCTTAATCATTACATCAACATTTTTTCTCTGATAAAATTCAATCATCTCTTTTATGACATTATTGTCAACAGAGTCCAAATCGATTGATGGAACTGTTTTCTCAGGTTTAATTATCTGTATTTGGGCATGACGTTCAAATATTTCACATGAAGCCTGAATCATTGCCTCTTCGATGGTATTTCCTGCTGCCATCCCGTTAGAAGCATGAATATATGCGACAAAATTGACTGGAATTTTTATTGTTTTTTCATAAACTATTGAAAAACCGTCAACCCAATGTCCGGCCATCTCGCTGTTTTTAATATGCTCAATATCTTCATCCGTTAAATGAGTTTCGTTTGCCAGGAGATCTTCTATTCTAAGAACATTTTCTCCCAAATCATCCTGATGGGCATGTACATATCCCTCCATCCATTCAAAATTAAGAAATCTATTGGTTTCATCATTGTAAATAGCCGGGATATTAAACCTCACCCGTTCTTCAAAGACCGGATAGAAGAGTCCGGCGCTAAGACGTTCAGCCAGTTCAGCATATGCGCTGGCCTCTGCAAGTTCAGGGGTAATGCCTTTTCCATTACAGACTATTTTTATTGAATCAATCCATATTCGCCCCCAGTATATGTTGTCTGAGACTTGAAAGGCGGAATATTCAACATCGAGATGCAATTTTCGCAGCCCGTCCTTTATTCTTCTGATTGTATTGGACGGAAGATCACATTTACCGTATTTATTTCTGACGCAATTCTGAAATTTCATTTAAAACTGTTACTCCTTGGCTGAATAAAAAAATATTATTACCACATTAGCTATTCAATACACAAGATATAAACGACGTAAAATTCAAAACCAATTGCCTGTGACGACATCACTTCTGATTGAATACATGCTATATCAAATCTTTATAGATTATAAGAAGACTCTTGACAGAAATCAAAAATTTTAATATGAAAATCATCGTTCCCCAAAGCTTTTGTTAATCAAAAAAACAGAAGTTTTTTAACATTAAACAGGAGGTAATCAGATGGCGGATTTTTACATTAATATTTTCTTGGATGATGAAAAACTAAAGAAAATTGAAGATGCTGGATTGTCCGGTGAGATTAAGGAAATAGACGGCAAAAAGGCGATTCAGGTGGAAGTTTCAAAGAAAGAGAAAAAGAAGCTCGTAAAGGGGTTCCCTGATTTAACCTTTGACGATTCAAATGCATGTGTGCTCCCTGAAGCAGGAGAAAGCATACTCTTAGGTATTATCCTGGAAATGGGAATGTTAGATGTCATGAAAGTCGCTATAATTAAGCTTTACAACCCTCTTACAGGTAGAAGTATTGAGGGAAGAGGCACCGGCGGCAGGTAATTATAGGAGATGTTATGTATAAAGGATGTTTTACTGCGCTTGCAACACCATTTATTAATGATACCGTTGATTATGAAGGTCTTGAAAAACTTGCGGATTTCCAGATAAAAAACGGAATCACCGGAATCCTGGCAGTTGGGACTACAGGTGAAAGCCCGACTTTGACATGGGATGAACATAACAAGATCATTGAAGATGTGGTGAAAACAACACGGGGAAAATGTATTTGCATAGCTGGAACCGGAAGCAACAACACAAAAGAAACGCTTGAATCATCAAGGCATGCTGTTAATGCTGGAGCTGAAGCTTTATTGCTTGTAGATCCATATTATAATGGGCCAAGCTCTCTTGAGATACGTCGAGAATATGTTGCGCCTGTTGCCGGCGCCTTCCCCAACGTGCAGATTATTCCTTATATAATTCCAGGCAGAACCGGCGCACAGTTACTTCCGGAAGACATTGCAATTCTTAAGCAGGACTTTGATAATGTTAACATGGTAAAAGAAGCTACAGGAAGCATTGAAAACATGAAACACACAAGAACATGTTGCGGAGCGGATTTTACCATACTTTCCGGTGATGACGGCCTGACTTTTGGAATGATGACAGACCCGGGGATAATGGCATCAGGTGTTATTTCCGTTGTTTCGAATGTTGCTCCCGGACCTGTTACAGAAATGGTCAAGCTGCTTGAACAGGGGAATCAGGCTGAAGCCAAAGAGATATTATCCGCTCTTGAACCTCTTTTCGAGCTTGTAACAATTAAGACAAAGGAAAAAACTACCTATGGAGAGGTTGTATGCAGAGCTAGAAATCCACTTGGCATCAAGACTCTTATGTCAGTTCTTGGCATGCTTTCAGGAAGCTGCAGACAGCCTCTGGGTAAAATGACAAAAAATGGGCTGGAAAAGGTTATTGAAACAGCGCGAAAAGTGCAATCCAATAATCCTGAAATATTTAAGCCTGTATCCGATTTCTTCGGTGTTGATATAGATGAACGTTTGAACAGTCTTTCAAGTAGGAAAGGCTTGTGCTACGAAAAATATTAGAGTGAAATTGTGATGCATGATATCGGAAGCCTGATTTTCCGGTATCAAGCATCATTTTATTGTCTTATTGTCTTATTGTCATGAAGTTTTCTTTGCAATTGCAGCGTTTTCTTTCATTTCAAACTGATCTTCACTTCCGCCCTTAAAAAAAAGCGATTTCAACCAGTTAATTCCAAATTCCAGACGGGCAATTTCGTTTTCTTTTATCTTTCTCACAGTTTCATCATCAATTTTATATCTATCCAGAAATGAACTCTCAAAGATAAATTCTTTAAATTTATCTGTATTATAACTTGCCAGAAAAAACATCTTCTTGCTCTGTTCCGTTAACATTACATTTTTCGGAAAGGATCTCTTTCTGACAACCAGGTCGGTCCAGCCGGCGTTTATCTCGTCGTGGACATCAACCCCCTGATCCTTGCGCCATTCACGAACTGTCCATTCCTTATTTTCTTCAAAACCAAGGCAGTGAGGTTCATGAACAAAAAAATAGAATCCTTTATCGTCCGCCCCTTCTTTGTGGCTGAGAGAAGCAACGCCGAGCGGATAATAACGGCATGTGGTAGGTCTATCTTCATAAATAATACACCCTTCCTTTTTGACAAATGGACATAATTTCTTTCCTGAATCAGACGAATCATCATCTAAAAGTTTTAATGTTACAACAGGAAGATCTGTTTTTTCTAAAAGCCGCAGATCAGTATAAATGGCTAAAAATTCTTCCGATGAAAGATTTAGACGATTCTTTAGCCTGATAATGTCATAAGGTGTTAGTATAATATTAATATCTCTGCAACATTTGGTAAAACATTTTATGTCTTTATGACATTTGAACTTAAACTTGCTGTCAAGTGTAAGTCTGACAGGCTCTATGCCGGTTATTGTATTGGGTAAGTCCATAGTCTTTTCTTCCTTTCATTGTATCGTGTCTGATGAATTCGTAAAAAGTTCAAAAAATGCTGTCTGTAAAACAGATTAAGCGCTAAGCACTTAATATAACAGTTAAATGCTTTATCTTGACCCTTGATGGATGCGACTTGTAAACTATTAGCCGTTTTCATAACAGGTTTTTTTTTTTGATATATCTTAATTCATAGTCAAATTGTTTGGCTTGCTTCTTAATGTCTCAAGTTTCGCACCCTTGATTTCTATCAATATCAAGACGGTAAGGGTTGAAAATAACATTTTTACAGCAAAATCATTTGCTTATATTTTGTAAGCAGCAACCTGTGCGGCATACATTATGATCAGGCGCAAAGGAGATATAACATATTTAATTTAACGATGTATTAAGCATTAATCTTATATTAATTGATTGGCGCCGTTGTAAAAAACACAGGCAGTATATTTCGGTTTAAAATTTATTTTTAGCCCTTGCCGTCTAACGCTTTGGCTAAATTAAAGGGTGCGAAACTTGAGTTAAACCGTTGCTCATAATAATCTTGTCCTATATTTTTATACCCCGGTCCATTTTTTAGCATATTATAAATAATACGGGCAAGACGGAAATTGCAACCTAAAACTGACTCCCTTCAGCAACCCAATTGTACCTTGATTCACCATCAAAAAAAGTAAAAAACCTCGTTGATCCTGAGGAATCAGGGTGATAGAGTTATTTTAGCAAACAAAAACTATCATCAACGAGGTGTAAGTATTATGGCACAAGGCATTTTTCCTTTCAAGTATGAAACTGAAAAAAGCACAACAGGGATAACAGCTCTGGCTGGTCTTCCAGTGTATCTGGATTTGGCTGAGGTAATAGGGTTAAGCAAATCGATAGAAAAACATTTAAAAGTACGCAAAGGCGGACAGGGCTGGACTGACAGCCAGATCGTGCTTTCTCTTGTACTGCTGAATCTTGCGGGAGGAGACTGTGTTGATGATATAAAGAAGCTTGAGGCAGACGATGGATTCTGTGAAGTACTGAAAAAGGCTGAAGTGCATGGTTTAAGGCGAAAAGTCAGAAGGGCATTATTGCGTCGCTGGCGTAAAGAGAAAACACGTGCGGTTCCCTCTGCATCATCAATATTTCGTTATTTGGCAAAATTTCATGATATAGAGCAGGAAAAACAAAGACAGCATGGTAAAGCATTTATCCCAGCGCCAAACGAGCATTTAAAAGGCTTCGCAAAGATTAATAAAGAATTGGCGGCATTTTCAGGTTTCCAAGATTCAGGAAGTACAGCGACTCTGGATATGGACGCTACGCTTGTAGCTACGAATAAGATTGACGCATTATTCAGCTATAAAGGATATAAAGCATATCAACCGCTTAACACCTGGTGGTTTGAGCAGGGTATTATTTTGCATACAGAATTTCGAGACGGCAATGTACCGGCAGGTTTTGAACAGCTTCGGGTGTTTAAGGATGCTTTGGACTGTTTGCCGGAAGAGGTAAATATTTGGTTATAAATATTATTTAAATGGGATTTGAAAGAGAAATTTGGAGTGATTAAACTGATGAAATATATAATAGCCGATAAAGAATTTGAATGCTGGTGGTGGCAAGCTTATAGAAACGGGTTTGCCAGCGGCAACTTTATCAGTTTGATTTAAACAACAAATAAAAAAAACTTATCAAGACCGTGAGCAAAATCCGAAGCTCACGGTCTTTTTTGTTGACAAAGGGCCGTGGAATTTTTCACGGCCCTTTTTTATGGTATTGTTAAAACTTGGTTTTTCACCACAGAGAGGATACAGAAAAAAACTAATATTTTACTGTTGATGGCTAAGTAAAAAGCTTCATATACAATGCGTAGTGATTTTTCAGGATCGAAAGCATACATATAGTATGTTGAGAGTCTGAAAAATCACTGCAACGCAATAGATGAGACTTTTTACGACGCCCTCAATTAAAAGGAAATAAAAATGATTATAAAACAATTTCCGGACAAAGCTCAATTCCACAAGCTGGCGAAGAAAAACAATGTGATTCCTGTTTGCGTTGAAATACTTGCAGATACGGAAACTCCTGTTTCACTTTTAAAGAAAATCTATAAAAATAAAGGCCCTGTCTTTCTCTTCGAGAGTGTTGAAGGTGGTGAGCGGTGGGGAAGATACAGTTTTTTAAGCGGATCAGCTCGCTATCATATTCGTGTATATACACATTTTGTGGAAATAGAGGAAAAAGATGGTTCCATCAAACAGATTTCTCATAACGGAGATCCGCTAAGTGTTTTGAGAAATTTTATGAGCCGGTTTATACCGGCCGATGTTCAGGGTCTTCCCAGGTTCTGGGGAGGAATGGTGGGTTATCTATCCTATGAAACAGTTTCCTTTTTTGAAACTGTTCCAAACAAATGGCCTGAGGAAAAGCCGCTTGCCTGTTTTATGGTACCTGATCAGCTCCTTGTTTTTGATAATATCCGCAACACACTTCTTGTAATTGATACTACTTTTTTAGATAAGGATATTGATTATGATATTGAGGTTGCGTTTGAATCCGCAAATATTCGTATAGAATCCATGCTTCAGATAATCGGCCGGCCATTGCCTGAAAATGATTACAATAAAGCTCAAACAGAGTATAGCCTTACACCTTTGTGTGAAGATGATATTTATAGAGCTCATGTAAAGAGGATAATTGAGTATATCCGGGCAGGCGATGTTATACAGACTGTCGTTTCCCAGCCTTTTGTATGCGAATCTTCTCCGGATCTCTGGTCTCTTTATCGTGCGCAGAGATATATAAATCCGTCGCCGTATCTTTATTTTATGCATCTTGATGATATGGCGCTTGTGGGCTCTTCACCCGAAACCATGGTCAGGCTGGAGAACAGGGTTGCAACGCTGCGTCCTATTGCCGGTACGCGGCCGAGAGGAAAAAACGAGCAGGAAGACAGAGTGCTTGCAGATGAACTGCTTTGCGATGAAAAAGAGAGGGCAGAACATCTAATGCTTGTGGATCTGGGACGGAATGATTTGGGCAGAGTAGCGGAAACAGGTACGGTCCAGGTGACTGATATGATGGTTGTGGAACGGTATTCCCATGTTATGCATCTCGTTTCCAATATCTGCTGTGATCTTCGGTCAGATTGTGATGCATGGAGTCTTCTTGCAGCCACATTTCCTGCCGGAACTTTATCCGGCGCTCCCAAGGTCAGGGCCATGGAAATTATCGCCGAGCTTGAAAAAGAGCCCCGTGGCCCATACGGAGGTGCTGTCGGGTATATTTCATTTAATGGGAATATGGATATGGCTATTACAATCAGAACAGCCTGTATTGAAAACGGGCGGCTGACTGTTCGGGCAGGAGCCGGAATAGTTGCGGATTCTGATCCGGAACGTGAACGGGTAGAAACAGTCAATAAAGCAATGGCAATAGAGAAGGCTCTGGAGCTTGTGCAAGGAAAAGGGAGGAAAAGAAATGATATTGATGATTGATAACTATGATTCGTTTACTTATAATCTGGTGCAATATATCGAGCAAATTGGTGCGCATGTCAAGGTTGTACGAAACGATGCCGCTTCCATTGAAGACGTTATTTCATGGAATCCATCAGCAATTATTATTTCCCCAGGGCCGGGCCGTCCTGAATCCGCAGGCATAACCCTTTCAGTAATCAAGCGTTTTTCCGGGCAGATTCCCATTCTTGGTGTATGCTTGGGGCACCAGTCCATTGCGGTTGTTTTTGGCGGTCATGTGGTTCCAGCGAAACAAATAATGCATGGCAAAACATCTAAAATATACGCAGATGGGAAATCGTTGTATGAGGGAATCCGCAATCCGTTTCAAGCTATGCGTTATCATTCACTCGCTGTATCACGAGATAATCTTCCTGACTGCCTGGAAATAACCTCTGAATCAGATGATGGCGAAATTATGGGTCTCCGACACCGTCAGCATTTGACCGAAGGGATTCAGTTCCATCCGGAATCTATTATGACTCCGGTAGGTAAACGGATTTTAAGAAATTTTTTGCAACAGACGTAACAGTCTATTCGCTAAGACACAAAGAAGCGATTGGTCATGAGATTATCCCAGCCACATTTTAGAATTCTTTTAGCAATAAGGCCTTGCAGTAATTTTGATGAACTCGTAAAAAGTCGTCACTCCGGTGAAAACCGGAGTCCAGAGCCTTCGTAAGTAGTTGAATAAACTGGATAGCGCTAAAGGTTAGCGCTGACGGTTGCGCCTTACGGCTTGAAAAAATGCACTTCGTGTCACTTCGTGCCCGGCTTTCGCCGGAATGACGAAAAAGGACGTTTTTCGACTTTTTACGAGGCCATCAATTTTGCTTACTCCTGAGTATTACAAAGGTCTCATTATAAGTCTATGTTTCTCAAGGGTTATCCAATTTTGATGGTTAATCAGGTTGCTATATTTATTTTTTTGTTATAAAATTAGATGTTAAAAAAAACTGCCGAAATAATTAATAATATCATCTCGGAAATATCAGTTTTCATAGTCGTCATAAGCTGGCAATCATATTAATGGCTTGGAAAAGATATGAAAAGATTCAAACTATTTATTCCTGTGATTTTAGTACTGTGTTTAATGGGGCAAACCGTTTGGGCCAAAAAGGCTTACGTAACAGATGAGTTTAGAATCAGCCTTCGTAGAGGACCAAGCATTGAAAACAAAATCCTGAAATTTCTTCCCTCGGGTCAGATAGTAGAGGTCTTAGAATCTCAAGAGGGTTGGTGTCGCATTACCGTCTCCGCAGGCGAGAATAGCAACTTCCAGGGATGGGTCCTTAGCCGTTACCTGATTTCACGTCTACCATGGGAAATTCAGGCTAAGTCTTTGATAAAAAAAAATGCTCTGCTCAAAGAAAGACTGGCCGGCATTGAAAAAAAACAGGCGGGAGCAACCCGTCTGGAACAGGATTTAACCAACACTATTAATACTTTGACAAAGGAAAATAAGGAATTGAGGTCTTCGGAAAGAACTAAAAGGTTTACTATCGGCGCTTTGGTTCTACTCTGTGGCTTAATAATAGGCCAAATATTGGGGGGGCAACGGAAAAGACGTAAGTCGCTAATTAGTTAGTGTCCATCCAGAAATAGCATCTTTTGCCCCGAGGCGGCATTCTTCGCGGATTTCCGTCCTTGACGCAGCGCGCTGCTACGCTTGCGGCAAAAAACCCTCTCGATAGCCAATACCTGATCAGTACATTTTCAAAGTTCAACTCATTTGATTTAAGATGATATTTGCGCTCAAAAAAAAACCGTGAATTGTAAATCGTTACAACTAATTTAAAGAGGACTGCTATTATGTTTCGAGAAAATCTAAACAAAATAATCCAGGGGGAAAATCTAAACGAAACGGAAATATCTCAAATGATCACCGAGATTTTTTCCGGCAATATTACAGACGCGCAGATCGGAGCGTTTATGGCGGCGCTTGCCACAAAGGGTGAAACATTTGAGGAACTGGCCGGCGCGGCCCGTGCAATGCGAAGAAAAGCCGTGCGCGTTCAAGTTTCGGCGCCAATAGTTGTGGATACATGCGGAACAGGTGGAGATGCTTCTCAAACATTCAACATTTCTACAACCACGGCTTTTGTAGTGGCTGGTTGCGGTATAACTGTTGCCAAACACGGGAATCGCTCCATTTCAAGCAAATGCGGCAGCGCGGATCTTCTTGAAACCATGGGAGTTAAAATAGACATAAATCCGGAAATAGTTGAAGAGGCTATTCAGGAAATCGGCATTGGGTTTCTCTTTGCGCCGCTTTATCACGGAGCAATGAGACATGTGGCCAAAGCAAGAAAAGAAGTGGGGATACGCTCTATTTTCAATATGTTAGGGCCTCTTACCAATCCTGCCGGAGCAAATTGCCAGCTTCTTGGGGTTTATGCGCCTGAATTAACGGAAATGTTTGCAAACGCCCTTCGGCTTCTCGGCACAAAAAGAGCTTTTGTTGTCCACGGTCATGACGGACTTGATGAAATATCTGTATGTGCTCCAACACGTATCTCAGAATTAAATGATGGCCTTATTCGCACCTATGATATTACTCCGGAACAATTTTTTGGAAACCAGGCAAATCACAAAGACCTTACAGGCGGTGACCCTGAAAAAAATGCTGAAATAACCCGGAAAATATTTAACGGAGAAAAGGGTCCAAAACGTAATGTAGTGTTAATAAATGCTTCAGCCGCCCTTGTTGCCGCGGGAAAGGCAAAAGATTTTGAAGAAGGAATCAGCCTTGCAAAAGCTTCGATTGATAATGGAGCTGCTGCTGAAAAGCTTGATCGTCTTGCCAAATTTACACAGGAAAATGGATAATGCAAACCGATTTTCTGACAAAAATTGTTGAACATAAAAAAGAAGAGATTGCTGCGGCTAAGAAACATTTTCCTGAAAGCGCTCTGCGTAAAAAAGTGGTTATGTGCAGCAAAAGCCGTATGTTTTTTAAAAAACTTGAACGTCCGGGCTCATCAGGAATAAATGTTATTGCTGAGATAAAACGGGCATCTCCATCTAAGGGGGAGATATGCCCTGACCTGAATCCTGCTGCATATGCCAGGCAATATGAAGATGGAGGAGCTGCTGCCTTGTCTGTACTTACAGATCAAGCATTTTTCAGCGGCTCTATTGATGACCTGAAAAGAGCGCGGGAGGCTGTGACAATTCCGGTTCTTAGAAAAGACTTTTTGATTTCATCATACCAGATTTACGAAGCTTCTGTTATCGGGGCCGATGCTGTTCTTCTTATTGCCCGTATTTTGTCATTGAAACAAATGCGGGATTATTTAAGTCTTTGCAACGAACTTAAAATGGACGCTCTGGTTGAAATACATTCGGAAAAGGATCTAAAAGCTGCTACCTTGGCAGGGGCGCGGCTGATCGGGATTAATAATCGTGATCTAAGTACATTTAAAACCGATATTAATACGACAATTCGCATGGCAGCTCTTCTTGAAGAAAATCAGGTTGCCGTGGCTGCAAGCGGAATCAAGACACGAAAAGATATAAAGCAAATACAAAATGCCGGCATCTGGAACTTTCTAATCGGAGAAAGCCTTGTTCGATCATCAGATCCCAAGGCTTTTCTTATGAAGCTTATGGGTAAAAAGTAGTGGCGTTGTAAAAAGCTATAATATGCCGCTTTGCGGCACTGTAACCGAAAACAACTTGTCAATTATATCAGAAGGTTACAATTTAATTGTTTGAAAGAGATTGCAAATTCGAGATACATTTATTTGAATATCGAATGTTGAACAAGGAATTTTGAATGATGAAGTGTGGAATCGCTGTGCTCTATCTTTTTACATATTAAAAATGATAGAATACCTTACTTCGACATTCATAATTTCTTGTTCGATATTCTGCGGTTCAAAATAAACTCGTAAGTTTGATTTTTATTAAAAGTAGCGTTCATATTTTACTACGAGGAATATAAAAGAGTTTTAGTATGATTCAACCAACTATCAACATTATGAGTGTGGATTGAGAGTAATAGGCGGCGATTTAAAAGGCAGGAAATTATATTCTGTTCCAGGGAAAGCTGTAAGACCTACTGCGGATCGGCTGCGGGAATCTATTTTTAATATGCTTTCGTTTAGAATTGAGGGCGCGGTTGTTCTTGATTTGTTTGCAGGAACAGGGGCTTTTGGTATTGAGTCTTTAAGCCGTGGAGCCCAATCAGCGGTATTTATAGATATTAATAAAAAAGCGTTATCCGTAATAGAGAAAAACATCGAAGTATGTGCTTTGAATAACAGTGCAAAAATAATAAAATGGGATATAATAAAAAATTTATTTTGCATAAAATCGATTCGACCGGCCTTTGACCTTGTTTTTATGGACCCGCCTTATAACATAAATGCGTTAAAACCTGCTCTGATTAATCTTCATGCAACGAGATCCATTAATGACCAGACAGTTATTGTTGTCGAGCACAGCCATTTAGAGATAATACCGGATGATATAAAAGGCTTTGGGCTTAGAGATCAAAGAAAATATGGGAAAACCCTTGTTTCGTTTTTAAATTATATTGTATAAATGTAAGCATAGGTGGATAGGCTGAAGACTGTTAGTGGAAAAAAGACGAACGTCCAACATCGAATATCGAATGTTGTTGTCGTTTCGCTCCTTTGTTTGGGAAAACAACAACCGTGAACTGTAAACGGTTACCAAATATCTTTATTTAAGGAACATGTCTATGCAAAGAGTAGCTATATATCCTGGTTCTTTTGACCCTGTTACTAATGGTCATGTTGATATTATTAAAAGGAGTCTTAAAATTTTCGACAAAGTTATTGTAGCCATTTTGCATAATTCTGCTAAGGAATTTCTTTTTACTATTGAAGAACGCACCGAGATGCTCAAAGAAAGTTTAAACGACTTTTCAAATATTGAAGTAAATAAATTTGACGGGCTTCTTGTAGATTATGCAAAAAAACAGAAAGCTAATACCATAGTTCGCGGAATGCGGGCTGTCTCTGATTTTGAATATGAGTTTCAGCTCGCCTTGATGAACCGCAAACTAAACAAGGAAATTCAAACAGTCTTTCTTATGCCTGGTTTAAGATGGATATTTACCAGTTCATCTATAATTAAGGAAGCGGCGCGCTATGGCGGCGACATTGAGGGTATGGTGCCGCCTGTAGTGGACAAGAAATTAAAGGAAAAGTTCGGTTTTGTTTAGGAAATAACAATGGCGATATTATTTTCAAAGAATGCGATGCTTGTTTTGGAAAAGCGGTATTTACGAAAAGACCGTAACGGAAAAGTAAAGGAGACTCCGGAAGATCTGTTTGCCAGGGTGGCTAAAACTATAGCCGCCGCAGACACAATATTTGAGTCCAGAGCTGATGTTAAAAAAACAGAGAAGAAACTTTTCAAACTTTTGTCGAATTTCTGGTTTTTGCCTAATTCACCAACCCTTATGAATGCCGGCAGACGTCTCGGACAGCTTGCCGCCTGTTTTGTGCTTCCGATTGAAGATTCCA
>JAFCZU010000423.1 GCA_019314185.1 Deltaproteobacteria bacterium
GGCATGCACATCAGGTTCACTGGAACCTTCGCATGTCTTACGTGCAATGGGAGTGCCGTTTACTGCCGCTCATGGCTCTATTCGTTTCAGCCTGAGCAAATATAATACCGAAGAAGAAATAGATTTTATCATTGAAAAACTCCCGCCTATAATTGCCCGCCTGCGGGAACTGTCTCCTTTCTGGAAAGCTTAGATATGCCGGTGCGCCGTGGATTCTCGGAAAGAGCAAGATATACGTGAAACGGTTATATCTTGCGTTTCTGTCATTCCGAACGAATGTGAGGAATCTTAAGATTTATCCCTTCAGTCGAAATGACAAATAAGCTCAATTTGAGGCAGTGCATAGTATATGATAAATCGTGAAGAAAGATGAACAAATGCCGGATTTGAACATGATTTGTGCAAGGAATAAGAAAAAAACAATAGTGTATAGGGTTGAAGTGGTATAGGTATAGCAGACACTCCGAAAAGTGTGCTATAAACAAGCAACTTTTTGGTGGTGAAACATGACAAAAAAATTAAAAAAACAGACAGGGAAAATACAAGACAATATTAATAAGGGTCAAACGTAGACCATATTCCTTTTAGGTGAGAAATAATCTCGTTCCTTAGCAACCAAAAAAGAGCAATAAGCAACCGTGACATCAACAAAATTAACCAATGTTCTCAAGACAATAACGGATAATCTTATACAGGAACAAATCCTGTACTCATTGATCGGGGCGCTGGCATTGAGTTTATATGGGCTTCCAAGGTTTACTGCGGATATTGACCTCTTAACAGAAGCACGCTTTTGGCCTCAAATATCATCAATCATGAAAAAACTGGGCTACACCTGCTATCAGAAGACCGGGTCTTTTGCCCAGTTTGATTCTGAAATGGGAGTCCTTGGAAAAATTGACTTCATGTTTGTGAACACACCGGAAGGGGAAGATATATTAAAAAGAAGTATTCCTGCAGGTGATGAATTGATCGGAACTTACCATGTATTACAGCCAACCGACTACATCGTTTTAAAACTGATGGCCATTGCAAATAATCCCGACCGGAGCAAAAAAGACGAAGGAGATATTCTTGCTCTCATGAATTTATATAAAAACCGTTTGATTCCTGAGAATTTCGAACCTCTGGACATGGACCGTGTCTATTTTTTCGCAGAAAAATTTGGCCAAAAGGAAAAGGCACAAAGATACTTTGATGAGATATTCGGTATTGCTAATAAGTCTGGAAATTTTGGATTATGATAAAGGATCAAAAGTCTATAAAGGAACAAAGAAAACAGATCATTGAAATGATTGACGCCTCATGGGAACTGGCCCAACGGCTGGGTGAGCATTCTTTGAAAACCGGATGCAACTGCATTTCTTGTGTAAACAAGAGGAAACGCATTTTAAAAAAACAGAAAATGAAATGGAAGTTTAATCTATAATTCACATGCCAAGTTCACTCTTTCTTATATTCAATCACGATATTACGCCTGTCCAGGAAAGCGATGCACGTTGTTCTCCTGGTGTTCAGAATATATAATATGTTTGCCTCAGGCTCTTAAGACCCTTTGGTCTTTTGGGTTGCTGAGCAGGTTTATCTATTTATTCTGTTATAAAAATCAATGACTGCCAAACCTCAATACAAACAATGGACGGAATGCTTTGAAAAGTATTTGTCGGCATGGCAAGAGCTCTCTGGGTACAACAGAAAAACGAAACCCCCCATTTCTTCAGTCATATGAAGGATGGGGTTTTTTGTTTTGCAGGCCCTGATCTGAGACAGCAACGTTGCGTATGTGTAAATATACTTTTGCAGTAATATAAGCTGGTCAGGACAGAATAATGAAAAAAGAGATCGAAAAAAAACGGTTAAAAAGAGAGTTGAAGAGTCTGTTTAGAAGTATGGATTATATTAGTGATAATTATCTTAACAAAGAGGGCGTTGATGATAAGGAGCTTGAGGTATTTGCCAATATTTATCAGCAGCTCGGAATGGTCTGGGAATTCCTTGGATTACAATGCAGGCACTGGGATGGCTATAGAAGAACGAGGGATAAAAAGGAAGTATGTAAAATATGTGGAAAAGTCAGAGATGTTGACGAAACACATATACTGCTGCCTGTAAAAGGGCACAAAAAAATCGGCAGAAAGAAAGCGCCTGATTCCAAAAAGACTTTCCGAACCAAAAAAGAGGCAGAGATTCTGTATGACTCAATCGATTTTCATGGTGCATGTCTGAAGGTTGATGTTCACAACTCATATAAATCAAAACTCTTTAAGAAAGAGCTTGATGTAAATATGGCTGCTGAGAGGATCGTCCAGTTGAAAGAGAGCGGGATTGAATGCTCTATTGACCAGCACTCAATAAACATAAGCATCGGCCCGAGAAAAGAAAAGGGCGCCAAGCCGGATTATGGCAATTTTGCTTTTGAGCTAAAAAAGAAAGACCTGAAACATTTTCCAGTGCTGTTTAAGTTTGACTACAACTTTAAGTTTTCAGGGTTGACAATACTGAGATGAATAAATGCCGGATTTGAACATGATTTGTGCAAGTACGCCAACCTATGATATCGCACAAATTCTAAGGAATGCCGGCATGACAGTTATCAGCGGATTTCATTCGCCCATGGAGCGTGAATGCCTCACAATACTTTTACGCGGCACGCAGCCTGTCATCATCTGCCCTGCTAGAAGTATCAACAACATGCGGATAAACAAAGAATATAAAAAAAGCCCCTGAAGGACGGGCGGCTGCTTTTTCTGTCCCCATTTGATGAAAATCAACGACGTATTTCCGCCAAGACATCCCATTACCGCAATCTATTTGTTGCAGCGTTGTCTGCTGCCGTTTTCGTGGTTAATGCCGGCCCTGCAAGTAAGACAGAGTCATTTTGCAAGGAAATCCTCTCTTGGCAAAAACCAGTTTATACATTTGAAAATGATTACAACAAAAACATCATTGGAATGGGAGTACACCCTGTAAACATGGACAATGTTTCAGCGTGGGCAAATTTATTTGCAGCGTATAACGAATAACTGCTGAAGAGAACGGCATCTTATCCACGTCTTTACGTTGTAAAAAATGGGAGACCGGAACGTCTATTTGCAAATTATTTAATTATTACTTGAAATTTTAATTAGTTTTGAATAGTCTATAGTCACGTTGCGTTAATATTCCTTATTATTATCAGAGGTCAACCGTTTTATGAGGCTATTATGAAAGCAGAATTGAGCGGGATAAATATTGTAATACTCGGCAGCTTTAATCCAAAGATATTTCAACCAGCTTG
>JAFCZU010000065.1 GCA_019314185.1 Deltaproteobacteria bacterium
GCTTATGAAGGCGAAGCAGATTATATAGTTTCTGGAGATCATCATCTACTCGACATAGAAGCTTATGAGGGAATTGAGATTCTCAAAGCGAAATCATTTTTGAACATTTGGAAAAAGGGTCAGAATATATAAAGTTGCCTATCGGATCACCATTCATGCGTTTGAGCGTTGCGTAGAACGTAGTATTTCCCCAGAAGAATTAGAGGGATGTTATACTATCCGGTGAAGTCATAGAAGATTATATGAAGGATAAATATGGGCCAAGCTGTCTTAGGGCTCGGAAAGAGGAAACACGCCTGCCTGTGCGTTTGCGTTTCAAAGTTCCACCCTTGAAACCTGATCCCTGAACCCTGCTCTTTGATCCCTGCTTTTTGATTCCTGCTCTTCAATTGTGAAATTAATTACATAAAATTGTTACATATTTTACATAAATAATATGGTCTATATTACACAATCCCCTCCGAATTTATTTTCAGCCTTTTTTTAACTTCCCGATACTCATATAAATATTTGAGCAAAAAACAATTCAGATATTTATATTAACATTGGCACGTTTATTGCTTCCTTATTACAAACAAAACGAAAGAAGTTTGGTAACAATAATTTTGCTTTTTTTAAAAGATTCTGACAGGAAAAGTTTATAATTTAAATCCTGAATGTTATATTTTGCACCAAAAAAATGAAACTTTGTTAATTCAGCAATAGCAATAAGACCAATTGGCTATCGGATATAACATTATCCAAAATCTTACTATATCAGCAGCACTGCTCCCCATACGGCGACTATTTTTCATAATGCGGCCCGTTATCACAAGAAATACTGAAGAGATGATAGTATAACACATTGTATAACTAATTCATTTTTAAGGTGATTAAGTTTACAAAAATTCGATCTTCCAAGTGCGAAATGTGACCTGAATATCCAGTAAATCCTGTCAAAGAATATTAAATAAGGTAAAGTATGTAAAAACTCCGTTTTCTCATGATGGTGCATCTGCTATTCCCGAACCGGCAACAATGTTTCTTTTGGGGACGGGTATGATTGGGCTGGGTGCTTTTGGGGGGAGGAAGTTCAAGAGCGGTTCGGCAGAATGAACCGAAGTGACTTTCTTAAATGGGGCCTTCGGCCTGGCGAATGTGGTCGGACTTTGGAAAGAGAAGAAGGGGAGGTGATGCTAACGAATAAGGATTAGAGTAATTTAGGATGAAGTAATGCATTGAATGACAACAAAGGGCAGAGTCAAAAAAGAAGGCTATGTTCGCGTTAAGTGTGGAAAAAAATAATCAAATCTTTTGAACAGTTGATATGTATCACTTTGAGCAATATTTTACTGTATTGATAACCTATTGAAAAAACAGAGACAGCCAAAAAGAAAGGAAGGTGAGACAGAGAACATAATATTGTTTGCATTTACTTAAGGCAATATTTCTATAGTGACTGTTGCCACATCTCAGATGCAAACTATTATATGCTTTCCCTTAGTGCTTTGACTCGTAAGTTTGGTGATGTATTTTTTGGCTTTAGGCAAAAGTTGCTTATTAACTAAAGTGAATATGTCATCGTAATTAAAAATGTGGATAATTAGCAAGTATACGTAAACACACAGATAAGGAGGTTTATTATCATGAGGATGAAAAATGTTTTAGTAATTTTAGTAACATTGGCGTTTATATTTGGCATAGGCGCTTCAACAGCTTTGGCGTTTAGTTTTGGCGGGCATACGGGTCCTATCGTATTCAGTTTAAAGGATTGGACAATGGGTCGTCAGTACACGCTTGACAGTGGTGTGTGGAAACCATCCACGCATGGTTGGTTGCCTGCAGGTGCTCAAGATATTCCAGAAGCGACGTATGTTAATGGAGATGGAATCGAGGACACTTGGGGTATATTAAGGATTGATACAATAACTGATAGTATCGGTGGAACAATATGGAGTGAAAGTGGCAGTGGGGAATACATCACAGGCTATGTATACGGTTTTGATGATGTCTATATTGAAACGACCACAACCGGGCAGACTGTACATCAAGTTGGTGGTATAATTGAATTTTATGTTGAGGCCGAAGATGATTTTAGTAGTAGAATCATGGCTGACCCCACAAGTTATGCCTCCAGGGCTGCCTACTTGGCGCCTTTTGTTGATGGTGAAGAGTTAGTGAAGTTTGACGCTGTGGGTGGAATTGTATCTCCTGGTCAGACACCTGACGGAACGGCTCTTACAAGAAGTGGCGCAACTGATAGCTTGACTAGTCCATTTACAGGCCAAACGTCCTTTTATGCTGATGTAGATACGACATTTGGGATTGGAGACCAATGGGTACGAAACTATCTTCCAGTTGATGAAGACGGCGATGGAACTGTCGAATCTGGCGAGTATGCATCCATATTTTTTCAGGTCGATTATAATCCGAATTTTAGATATTATTTTGATGCGCAGAGTTCTGATTTGAATAACTCTGCGATTATTCCAGAGCCCGCTACTATGCTCCTTTTAGGCTCCGGCTTGATCGGTCTTGCAGGTTTTGGAAGAAAGAAGAAGTTCTTTAAGAAGTCATAATTAAACCTTAAAATGGAAGACGCAAAAATGGCCGTCCGGGAAAATAAATTCTCGGACGGCTTTTTGCGTTGCATTGAAAAAACTGATGCTCCATAAAATAATCATCCAGACGATAGGCGTCCTTTTTCTTCTGGGAGGAATTGTCCATTGGCTCATTATATTCGGGGTTATCAAGGAAGCAACTCCTGTTCTCATAACCATTTACTTTCATTCCCTGGCCATATTCAGCCCTTTGGCCGGCATTGGCCTTTGCTTTATCAAGGAATGGGGAAGAAAGTTGGGTCTTTTGATCGCACTGACTCAGCTCCCTGCTCACGGATATATGCTGTATCTTGACAGTTATGCAAATTGGAATAGCGGAGTTGCGCCTTGGGAGCGAGGGCTGGATATGGCCTTTGCAATTTTCTACCTGATTTACTTTCAATTTTCCGCTATAAAAACCAGATTTAAAGCCAGGATGGACTAAGGCATTTTCCAGCCGGCCGGAATCTCGTCAAGAATCTTCGGGACTCTATGTTGGAAAGGATCGTATAAAGCAAAGTCCGGGCCGAGGGCGATTTTCCCCCAGTTCAAAAGGACTTTTATTGCCTCAAGTACCATCAAAACGGAGGTGAGCCATACCATGGGGGCAAAAGAAGAAATATGGCCTTTGGCGATCCTTTTTACTGCCTCAGCAGTATAGAAATCAGGGACCCCTTCCATCCTGCCCAGACCTAACAGGACTTCGAAACCCAGTTTCTTGAATTCCTCATCGGTGATGCTCGAAATAGGCCTATCTTTTGTTGGCAAGCCATAGGCATCCTCAAGAGTTGGGGTTTGGGAAGTAAATGTCCGGACATTACCGTAAGGAATCGCCCAGCCTTCAACAAGGGGAATATTCATCTCACGGGCCTTGCGCGATATGATTAAACACGGTTTCAATTCATCGATCGCAAGCACGGCAATGTCTGAATTATTTAATATATCTGCAATATTATCCTCATCCACCCTGTCGTGTTTGTCTATCTTTACATCCGGATTGATCTCTTTGGCACATTCTTCAGCCACATCAATCTTTCTTCTTCCCATGGTGCGGGGAAAGGCAAATATCTGCCTGTTCATGTTTGTGGGTTCAAATTCATCCCTGTCCACGATACTGAACTTTCCTATGCCGCACCTGACCAGAACCTCGAAGGCTGGACCTCCTATACCACCCATCCCGAAAACGCTTATTTTGGAAGTTCTCAGTCGTTCCTGTTGTTTTTCGGTAATAAGACCGATATTGCGATTAACGAGATTGGTGTATTCAGCGGTCCATTTTTTACTATATTCTGTCATCGTTTTAACCTCTCTTCAGTTGCTCTACACAACCATGCGGGCAATTGGTTTATAAACCTTTCCACTAAGTTTTCGGTAACTTCTTAATAAGTCGGGGCTGCTTTAGAAAAAATCCCCCTCAATCCCCCTTTTCAAAGGGGGAGGCTGGAGGAATACCCTGCCTTATTGAGAAATTACAGTTCTCGACCTTTAAAGTTTGTTCATAATTTCAGATATATTGATTTTTCTTTTCATAATTATGTTCCATACCATACGGAAACTGGTTGTATGGCAAAAAGGTGATTTGGATCTCTGCCTTGATGTAGTTTTTCAGGTAATCGGAAAGTGTTTCAGCCATATCCGGCAATATCTCAAAACCATTTCTTAATTGAACTAAGACAGTTGCAGAGCCGTTGTCCTTTGAAAGTCTGAAATTTCCGGTAATCCTTCCGGCAATATCGAAATCTTGATAGAGAGCCTCCTTGACTTCATTTGGAGAAATTCTTTCTCTATTTCCCAAATCAACCGACAGCTTTTTTCCCCAAATAATACCAAAAGGAAGATGAAATTCAGGAAGCAGTGATTCGTATCCGAGATCCTTTAGAATATTTTTCATTTCCGTATACGAAAGAGTTCGTACCATATCACAGGTTTTGTACCGGATTAGAGGTATTTTGAGGTTTTTACCAATAGTCGAGACCACTAACTCCGGACTGCCTTTTTGATCAGGAATTGTCTCTATGTAAGTTTGCTGCGGAAAATACTGCATGATAAGAGGGCATAACTTTGCAGCATCACCAAACAACGCTTGGCGGAACTTATGGTTTTTGTGTGCCATTCTGCGGAGTTGAATGGTTTGAAAATTCTCACTGAATATGCTTAAAGAGAGTTCTGACATGCCCATGTTCACCGCAATCATGCCGCTTTCGGGATCTTCAAAATCGATTCCCAATAGATGGGCAAGATAGGTGCGAAAGTTCTCAGCGATAAATTCGCCTCCGGTAATAACGTTTACAATGATGTCGTGCCACGAAATTCCATTTTCGGCGCCTTCTTCTATGACCTTTTTTAAAAAAGGGCTTTCTCCTACCAGTATGAATTGATCGAAATCTGCGGATAGTTTTTTAATAAGAGCGTGGATAACATCGGCCCTAACACTCGTATCGGCAACAGGCAGCATCCTTGTGTAAACCTTGACTCCCATGGGAAGGCAGTTGATAAGCAAGGTCTTGCGGCGAAATATGTGAAAGTGATTATCTAACAGAAATTCTAATCCAAGGGCTGAACTAGAAGTATTATCCCAGGTTTCAACTCCAAAAGAAAAAACTCCGGAATGTCCGGAACTCGAGTAGAACGAGCAGATGCCATCCAGATTTCCTCCCACGCATATATCCCTGAGTTTATTTGCTGGAAATACAGTCTCTTTATCAATGAAAGGGACATTATCTTTGAACTCGTCCATTGTCGTGATTCCTCTTGGGTCCACTCCCCTCTCTGACAGGAGCTTCCTGTAGCCAGGCACCTTCTCTGCGGCACGATAAAACGTCCTCAAAAGATTGCGCTTTCCAATAGCTATGATTTTTTCGGGATCCATCGTGGAAAACGAATGCGCCATGCGGGCGTACTGCCAGCGAACAAATCTATCCTTGAACTGCCGTAAAAACCACATATTATCTATTCCCTTCCTGGAGTGCCTTATTGTTATTCCTTGATTTTGTCGATCTCCTTCAGCAAATCAATGGCACTGATGTCTTTCTCATTAGCCTTATCGCCTGCCAAAAGAGTTTCGAAATTTTCTTTGAAAATCCCCTGCAATATATTATCCGGAAGGTTGAGATTCATGATGCAGTCCACAAAGTCCTTCATTCTGTGTACTTGACCTGCATACGGCATGGGATAGTCCGTCCCAAAGATAATCTTGTTAGGGCCGATTCTTTCGATGAGGTCGAGTGTGAGGAGATTTTTTATTTCATATAGATAGGCGGCAGTGTCAATGAATACATTTGGGTTTTTTTCCACAACCATGAATGCTTCATTATGCCATAAGGTGCCCAGATGTGTAAGCATGATCCTTAAGTTCGGAAACTGGACGGCTACATCATCGATCAAGAGAGGGTTTGCCTGTGACAGTCGGCATAAACTGCCAAAAGGAGTCGTTCCCACGTGGAAAACAACCGGAATATCCAACTCGACAGCCTTTTCGTATATCGGAAATATATCCTTGTCGTTGGGAAAAAAATCCTGTAAAGGGGGATGGAGCTTGAGGCCAATCAATCCCAGCTTTTTTATTGCCTTATCCAGCACATCAACAGCACTCGAATCCTTGGGATTAACCGATGCAAATCCAATAAATCGATCAGGGTGGTTGTCGCAAAGAGCTTTTACGTATTCATTTGATGCATATACAATAGGAGCATCCACTGCATAAAGAATTGATTTTGAAATACCTGCTTCATCCATCTGGGCAATGAGGGTGTCGGGAGAAAGGAGAGGCAGTGTGGCTTCTATATCCTTTAGGACGGAAATGCCTCCGGGCAGTTTAAGATTCCCTTGTTTTTGGACCATTTTCTCCAGTTCAATCATGTGAACATGGGCGTTTATAATTTCCATATCTGTACTCCTTTGGAGAAACCTCCAATCAATCTAAGAATAGACTCACCAATATGCACTATCATTAGGTGTCGTCTCTAACATTTTTCTTGGCTGGTGGTCTTACTTCTCGTGAAGTTAAAAAAACAAAATTTTTTGTTTATATTGCCTTGAATGAAGGGCTATTTCAAGTTTTTTATTGCAAATATGATATTTTATGTATTATAATATATTTAAATTTGATCCATTAAAGCTTGCAGCACGATGATGATCAGCTACTTCAATACTTACTGTGAGGTGCTCTTCCGTGAAATACCTAAATAGTTTATTGGTCGCTATTTTGGTGGCAATTGCCCTGATACCCTTGTTCCTTGCGCACCCAGCTTTTTCAGAAGATCCCACCGCAAAAGAAATGGTTGAGCACGTTGAGACACTTCTCCGCGGCAAGAACAACTATGCTGTCTATACCATGAAGGTTCGAACTCCTGAATGGAAAAGGGAGTTGAAGATAGAAGCATGGGATGACAGGTCAAGCCAAAGGGCGTTCATAAAGATTTTGGCACCTTCCAAGGACCGTGACACCCGTTATCTCAAGATAGAATACAAACTCTGGGTGTACATCCCCAAGCTGGAAAAGGTTCTTAAGATTCCTCCCTCTATGATGATGCAGTCCTGGATGGGAAGCGATTTCAATAATGATGATCTTGTCAAAGAAAGCAGTATCGTGCAGGACTATGAGCACAAAATTGCCGGTGAAAAAACGCTTCAAAATACCATTGCCTACCAAATAGAACTCACACCAAAACCTCACGCGCCTGTGGTTTGGGGGAAAATTCTCTACTGGATCAGCAAGGATGAACTTCTTCCGTTGAGAGAGCAATTTTTCGACGAGCGGGGAAGACTCATTAAAGAACTCCTCTTTTCCGAGTTCAGGGTCATGGACGGCAGGAAGATTCCCACACTTTACACCATGACCAGCAAGACAAAACCTGGTCACAAAACCCTGCTTATTATCGAGGAGATCAAGTTTAACCAGGATTTTGATGAACGGCTGTTTAGCATGAGAAACCTCAAAAGGACCCGTTAAATGAATACCTTTATCCAGATCGCTTGGCGAAATATACTCCGCAATAGAGTACGTTCCTTGATCACCATCTGTGCTATTGGATTCGGTCTTGGGGCCATGATTTTTCTCCGCGGCTATATCGACGGCACCCACGTTCAGATGAAAGAAAATTTTACTGCACTCTTGATGGGCCATATGCAAATCCATGCCCAGGGGTTTGAAAAGAATGTGAACATCAGCCGAAATATTCAGAATCCTGAATCGATTGCATCGGTACTGAAACAAGTTCCTTCAATTAAAGCTTTTTCCAAAAGGGTGAGAAGCTTCTGTTTGTACGGAACTGCTGAAAACTCTGTGGGCGGCATGATCATTGGAATTGATCCTGAATTTGAAACAAAAGTAAGTTCGATTCACAAATCGGTGGTGCGGGGGCGCTTTATCGCAGAAGGAGAAGATCACGCTATTGTCCTGGGACAATCGCTGCTTGAAAATCTCGGCATTGACTTGGGCGATAAGGTGGTCATGATGGCTCAGGCATATGATGGCACCCTGGGGGCTGATGCCTTCAGAGTCGTCGGAGTTACGAAAACCGGCGTGGAAGATATTGATAGATCCTTGGGGATTGTTTCCTTGGATGCGCTCCAGACAACTTTGGTTTTGGACGGCCGTGTGACCGATTTTGTCATCCGGGTTCGAGATTTTGACCTCATTACTTTGATACATTCAGAGCTGAGTAATTCCCTTGATACGGAAAAGTTTGAAATAATGACCTGGGATCAAATCTCACCCTCTCTTAAACAGTGGATGGATTTTGACGATGCGTTTGCCTGTGTCTTTCTTCTTATTGTTCTTGTCGTAATTGTGGCCGGAATTCTCAACACTATTTTGATGTCGCTCCTGGAACGAACCAGAGAATTCGGCGTGATGATGGCCCTTGGGAGCAAGGGTTATCAATTAGCCACGATTGTAGGAATTGAATCTTTCCTGTTAGGTCTGATAGGCATGCTTGCGGGAACCGGTTTTGGCGTTTTTGTAACCCTGATATTTTCAAGAATCGGTATCCCGATCAGCACATCCGTGCAAGACGCCATGGCCTCCTTTTTCGTGAGCGACGCAATCTACCCTGTTTTGGTGACCGATCACGTTTTATCAAGTGCCCTCGTGGTCTTGATTTCAAGCGTCTTGATTTCTATTTATCCTGCATGGAAGACGTCCAAGCTGGTTCCGGTGGAAGCGCTCCGTCACTCGTAATTTAAATTTGTACTCTGTGAACAAGAGAAAACTCAATCCATAATGGAGACCTTTGAAAAATGGCAGTTTTGCAAAGGTTTCTAATGGCATGGTGAAGATACAATGCTTGTAATTGAAAATGTCCACAAAACCTATGGTAGTCCACCCGCCCCGGTGACTAATGCCTTAAAACAGATCAATTTGACCATCAGCAAAGGTGAATTTACCGTTTTGGCAGGGCCTTCGGGATCTGGTAAAACAACTTTACTCAATATTATGGGATTACTGGATCAGCCTGACGAGGGAGAGGTTTATCTTAAAGGGAAAAAAACCTCGGAGCTTTTAAAAAATGATGCGGCTGACTTAAGACTTCACAATATCGGATTTGTCTTTCAGTCCTATAATCTCATCGAGGTCTTAACTGCGGTAGAAAATGTGGAGTATGTGATGCTGCTTCAAGGTGTTGACGCACGTACCCGACGACATAAGGCCAAAGAAATCTTGCGCGCAGTCGGCCTTGAAGAGTGCATCAAGCGTAAGCCCAGCGAAATGAGTGGCGGGCAACAGCAGCGCGTTGCCGTGGCGAGGGCCATAGTTGCTGAACCATCCCTGGTTTTGGCGGACGAACCCACAGCGAACCTCGATTCCAAAACAGGCTACCAACTCATTGAACTTATGAAACATTTCAACGAATCAAAGGGGGTTACCTTCTGTATTTCTTCCCATGATCCCATGGTGATCGACATGGCTAAGCGTCTTATCAGAGTAAAGGATGGGATAGCTGATGAAATTTAGGGACAATATAGATAAAAAGTAGGTGCATAAACTTGAAATCGGATAATAGGACCAGATGGCTGATTTTTGCACTCATTCTGGTGAGCGGATTCTTAGGCTCTCAAGACGTCATGGCCAGTCATGTAACAGAGGAGGACCCACCGAATCATAGCCGAGAAGGGGATCTAACATTAGACGCAAAAGGTTATATTAAGACTATTGCGTCGGCTTCCGAAACCGTCTTTGGAGAAAACTACTTTCTTGATCTTACAAGGGCAAGATTCGATCTTGAGCTAAGGTACAAAAAGCGTTTTGCCTTCAGGGTAGTCTATGACCAGGAAGCCCTGTTGGGAGATTATCCCAGGACGCAGGAATTTAAACAAGTTAACGATGTTGAGGAAAAGGATTTTTTGGATCTCGATTGGACTCTATTGGACCGTAAAAATATTTTTTGGCAACATAGCTTCTATCGGGCATACGGGCAATATAAAAGTGAAAAATTCAGTATAGCCGCCGGTAGACAACGAATCGCCTGGGGGACCGGGCGATTGTGGAATCCAACAGACTTATTCAATCCCGTTGACCCCCTTCAGTTGGAGCAGGATGAGAAAAGAGGAATTGATGCTGTTGGTTTGGATTTGTTCTTTGGTGATTTTTCCTTCTTGAATCTTGTTTATGCCCCCCAAAGATCACGAGAGGATCTCAAGGCGGGAATCAGACTCAAAACATCCCTTGAAGACTGGGACTTATCAGTCATGGGAGGTCGATTTGAAGAGGACAAGGTTATTGGCGGCGACTTTTCGACCACGCTGTTTGAGGGCGGCTTGCGAGGTGAGATGACATATACTCGTACCTCTACTGACAATAATGATTTTTTTCGTTTTGTACTCAGTTATGATTACACGTTTGAAAATTCACTATATTTTTTGTTTGAGTGTTTTTATAACGGAGGAAATTTGCCGGTTTTTGATCTCACAAGTTTTCTTCAGGATGGCATTGTGACAGTCCAAAAGAATTTGTTGGGACTAAACCTTGGCTATGACATTACGCCATTAATTCGAGCCGAGACCCTTTTTATTTGGGACGTTGACGGAAAAAGCACATTTATATGGCCAAAACTTATTTGGTCAGTTGCACAAAATTTGGATGCCACACTAAGTGGCCAGATATATCATGGAAATGAGGATAGCGAATTCGGACCCTTTAGCAACCTTTATCATGCAGAACTACAATATTTTTTTTAGGAATTACGCAACGTATACACGTTTAGAAGTTTCTCCGTTGATCACTCGGACGGCAAAGTCATGGGTGAAATATACCGGTTAAAGTACATTGCGGTATTCATAAAACGATACGGCCTTGATTTGGATAAGAATCGTCTTAAACCTACGAGGCACAGTGTAGAATGCGGAGGGAGAATATGATTATAGATGTTAAGCAAATAGAAAAGCCTGTATTCGGTAAAAACTATGATATCGGAAATATCGGATTCATCCATAGAACCGGAATTGGTGAAAAAGGGTTTGATCGGTTTATAACAGCGGTAATTAGTCGATTTGGATCTGATGCATTCGCCATGTTCAGGCCAAACCACATGTTCATGGTTATCAGCAAGGATGAAGATATTGAAGCTGATGGCCATGACGAAGGCAGGGTAAGAATCCGAAATATCTATGAACATTTTAAAAGCAATGATCTTGTTATATTTAAAAAATTGAAACCAAAAGTGGATATTGAATTGATAATTAATAAAGCAAAAATGCTACTGGACACAAAGTTTGACGAGGCTGTAATTTTCTACATGGTATTTGAAAAATTGCTTGGTCTTGAAAAATTACTAAGAAACGTCTCTCCGCCAAAATTTGGATCCGGGATTATGTGCAGTAATTACTTTGGCTGGATATTCAACCACTTCCCAGAATACAAAAATGTGGACCCTCTGAATAAAAAACATTGGGGGAAAATAACGCCAACAGATTTTTATAAAAGTAAGGATATTTTTGAATATCATCCAATTATTGTTGCATGAACCCTAAGACCAAGATCACCTGCCGCTATGAAGCGCGGCGCAATAGCGGTCAGGTGGACTGCCGGGTTGCCAGTATCATCGCAACCCCTTTTATCTTTCCCCACCGACCGACACCGTAGATCTGTAACTCAAGAAAGAGGTTCGGGCAATCTTTCAATAACTCCTGCGCTAAGCCTCCGGCTATGCCGGAGAGAATAGAAAAAGCTATGCTGTAGTATTTAAAAAAATGCTTCTTTCGAATAAAGGAAACAGTGCTGTTTCTGTGACCAAAATACGAAAGGAGCAAAACAATGAAAAAAGCTTAGCACACACAGTTTGGGAATGTAAATACCATATAGTATGGTGTCCTAAGAATAGGCGAAAAGTTATATATGGCAAATTGAAAAAGGATATTGGGCAGATTAAGGGATGCAAGTAATGAATGCCCTTTTATAGGGCTATATGCAAGCTACCGGCTCTGCCGGTAGTCATGACGTGCGCCTGGCATGGCGCACTTACCGAGCTTCCGGTGGCAACCGGAAGTCATAAAATGCCCGCCGTTACCGGACGGAAGGGCAACGCCAACAAGGCAAGGGCAGTTTCCA
>JAFCZU010000424.1 GCA_019314185.1 Deltaproteobacteria bacterium
CTGTTACACATCAAAAACACCTGGAACGATTCCTTTGCCCTCGATGCGGCAAATACATAGACATAAAAGTTTTCAAACCTAAAAGACCCAAATGTCCTGTATGCAAAGAACCGTTCTATCAAGCCGATAACAACGGCTTTAGACGCTTTGCAAAAGCCGAATATATCAAGAAATATTTGAAAGGCAAATTTGACCTGTTTGTGGCTGACGAAATCCATGAGCTTAAAGGTGGTACTACTGCTCAAGGACAAGCTCTGGCGGATCTGGCCTGTTCAGCAAAAAAGACTTTAGGGTTAACGGGAACGCTGATGGGAGGTTACAGCACCAATCTCTTTTATATCCTCTGGCGTCTTATGCCGCGAGAGATAAAAGAAAAAGGAATTGTTTTTAACTCTCCTATGGGGTTCGCTGAGCTATACGGTACTATTGAAAGAACTCTGATACAGAAAAAAACCAATGAATACAACTCAGCATCTATCGGCGGGAATAGCGGCACAAGGACTCTGGCTTACGGATTTTTTGCTTGGTCACACGGTATTCATGCGACTCGCAGACATATCTACAGCGCTTCCGCCATTTGACGAAAAAGTGATAGAAGTCAACATGACAGCAGAACAGCAAGATGCTTACAAAGATTTTGAAAGCAATTTGTATGATGCTGTTAGAAAGTCTCTTGCCAGAGGCGATTGTTCATTATTGGGAGCGTTGATCAATTCTCTTCTTGCTTATCCTGATGGAGCAAGACGCGGCGAATTAGTTATCCATCCGCATACAAGAGAGCTGGTCGTTAAGGGGCCTCCGATAGATGAACATATCCTGCCAAAAGAAAGAGAACTCCTGAATGTCATTGAACAAGAGTTGTCTGAAGGAAGAAAGTGCCTGGTTTGTCTGGAGCATACGGGCACAAGAGACCTTATTCCTGATCTTCGGGAAAGGATTGAAGAAAGAGGGTTTGCGCCTTTAATCCTTCGCAGTAATACTGTCTCTGTTGAAAAGAGAGAGGAATGGGTTAAAAATAAAATAGGTTCGGGAGAGTATAATATTATGATTACAAACCCAAACCTGATTAAAACAGGTCTCGATTTAATTGAATTTCCTACCATCATCTTTTTTCAAACAGGATACTCGGTGTTTACCCTGAGACAGGCAAGCAGGCGCTCATGGAGAATAGGGCAGAATGCATCTGTCAGGGTGTATTACATGTCTTATGCCGATTCGATGCAAAGTACGGCTCTTAGCCTGATTGCTACCAAGCTGGAAACGGCCATGGCAATTGAAGGCGATTTATCTGACAAGGGCCTGGCTGCTCTTGCTGAAGGATCGAACTCAATGCTTTATGAAATGGCTCGCTCCCTCCTGAAAGAAAAAGAAGTTTCATCATTATCCAATGCTTGGAAAAGATATAAGCAAAAGGAAATCAACTCTGATTCATTCATTGGTGATGATGTTATAGAAATCGAGACCACAACCACTACTATTGAAAAAGGCAGCCGCATGAGCACAATCAGTTGTAAAAAAGTGATTCGCGGAAAAATCTACCCGCGCAAAGGTTATGCTTTGGCCTATATAGATGCCTTTAAATTCGTTTTAAAAAACGGCAAGATCCTGTTCAATAACAGTATCTGCGGCAATTATGACAAAAAGGGATTGGGAATAATCAATAATAAACCCATCCAGATTGCGAGAGAAGCAGCAAACCGCTTTGTTCTTCTTGAACTGAAGCAACAATAACCGCAAGTTTCACCATAAAGAGCGCTCTATAATAGAGCGCTCTTACCCTTCCTCTCCTTTGGGGCTTTAATCTTTTAAAACCTCAAGGGAGGGGAAGGGTAATTCCTTCCTGCGAAATTAACCTACACACAGGAGGCACAAAAAAATGGTGAAACTGCTGAAATTCTTAAACGGCAAATGGCAGGTCGTAGATTACGGCGTACCCGAAAAAGTCGATGTTTATATCGCGATGGGATATATCGTAATGTATTGAAAGACTGCAACAAAATATCAAAAGGGCGGCGGACCTGATCTGAATCAGGATTCCACCGCCCTTTTTTTATTTTTAAACACGGATTTCACCTCATTGCTATTATATAAACAGAAACCAAATTTTTTCAGAAAGGAATAAAAATATGGATAACATTTTTATCAGCACAACAGAAACCCTTCAGGGTTACTCAATAGAAACACCTCTTGGCCTTATTGTAGTTTCCAGTGCTGGGGCAGGAAACGTCATCAAAGACTGGCTCGCCGGGTTTACCGACTTTTTTGGCGGCAAATCAAAGGGTTACGAAGCAACTCTCGATGAGCTGATATCAAAGGGTCTGACACAAATGACTCAACAGGCACAACAATGTGGGGCAAACGCTATTGTGGGCTTTGATTTGAAAATAACAAACCTATCAAAAGGAAAATCTCTATTGGCTATTATACTGTACGGTACTGCTGTAATCATCAAAAAGGATTGAAGAAAGACTATGTCAAAACGGAATATTCTTACAATATTGCTTGCAGCCGGAATATGTCTGTCGGCGATAACAGGGTTGCAGGATATTGCTCAAAACCCTGCGTGCGGAACGCAATCATGTAAAATCGTGCATCTGTCTTCTTTTGGCAGCGTGATCGGCATACCACTGGCCTTTTGGGGAATGATCGGAATGATCATTGCCATAATCTTTCACACATGCGGAAAGACCCTGTTATTACGATACAGCTTGTCTGCAATGCTTGGCTGTGAGATTTATTTTACTTTCATTCAGGTTTATTTTATTCAAGCGGTTTGTATTTCCTGCCTTTGCTTTTTTATACTTCTGTGTCTGTGCATGGTTTTAAGTTTAAACAGGCTCGACCTGAAAATATTTGCACTTGCATCTTTATCGTTTCTCTCACTTCATTTTTTCTTTTTCTTTCCCGGCATCGAACCAAGAGCTGAAATGATTCAGCCTTCAGAAAACAACAAGGTTGAGATATTTGGTTCTTCGTCATGCTCGCATTGTAAAGAAGCCATTGCTCAGTTGAAAGATATTTGTTCACTTTCTAATACCGATCTGGTTATCAGGCCGGTTCCGCTATCGAACAAAGACTATCAGCCAACATTAAGCCGTGTCTGTAATCATTTTTTTGAGAGCGATACCAAAGGAGCAAGAAAGTTTGCCGAAAAGGTAGTATGGAAAAACCGGCAGGATTTAAAGAAGTTTGAGGGTGCTGATGAAAATACAGAGTTGCCGCTGATCGTGGTCAGCAGCCCATATAACGGCAGGAAAATACTGAAAGGCTGGAATACACAGTTAGCTCAAACAGTGCATCGTTTACTCTCGGCTGATATCAATACAACCGGTTTTAATTTTACCGCAAATCCAACAGGAGCAATATGCACCCCGCAAACATGCAGGCACTAAAGCTCTTATGAAAAAAATATCAATCATTTTCTCTGCAATAGCAATTCTTATCTCTCCTGTTTCGGCAATGGCGAGTATAATAAACTGTTCTTCCGGTACTGCATGCCAAATATCTGTGTATCAAAGTGAACTCCCTAATCAGTTTTCTGAATATACCCTTCAAATGATTCCTCCGATTGATGGAAGCGGAAATCCAATTCCGATTCCTGCCGATAACGAAGTTGAGTTCCAATATGAAGG
>JAFCZU010000425.1 GCA_019314185.1 Deltaproteobacteria bacterium
AGGTCAGCTATCAGAAATCCCCGGTTAAATATTGAGTAAGGTCCACGGTTCAAAGGTTCACGGTTCACGGTTGAATAGGTAAAGAAGATTCAACTGGGTAAAGATTGAACTGGGCAAACCAGGCGCGAAGAGATAAAAACTGTTGAACCGTGACGCTAAGAGCGCGAAGGTTGTTTTTTTGCACCAACTGGAGTTATTTAATGCTGTACACTTCATCATGAGGTCCCAACAGTACAAATTTAATAGTTTCGTCAGATGTTGTGGAACAATCGGAACAGGCAACAAATTCAGCGTCTCCCTTTTTTCGGCATGCAGCACAATACAAATAGATTATGATGAAGTTGCGTTTGACCGGGCAGGAGTAAAAGCCTCGCAAGTTGCCCTTTAGAGGTTCGCCAAGTTCAACTGGGTGCTCCATAATCTGGCGAACTTTCTGTTCAATCTGCTTCTTTATACCGGCATGTTTTCTGAGGCTTTTCAGGAATAATTTTTCAAATTCTGCTTTCATCGGTCGCCAAAAACTTCCTCAAAGGTATGCCATTTGGCCGTGCCGTCGCGGAGCCTGGACTGGACATCAAGTAGCGCTTTGTGAAAGTCAGGATCAGAAAGTATGATCTCCATGCTATCTCCTTGCGCTTGCCGTTTGAGTGCCAGGACAAATTGCGTAATAACATCGGCGACTGTTGTTCGGTTTTCTCGAACATATACCTTGACAAAATCCACCAAATCTTGATCAAGGCTGATATTTAAGCGTGTCTTAGGCATGATATCCTCCCTATTTTAATGTTCCCAATATACACATATCAGGAACAATTGTCAAGATGTAAAGATTGACGCAAGGGTGTGAAAAGAATGGGGCATTTTGGGGGTCGCCCATTAAAGGACCTGGCCACGGTAACCAACTATCTGAAGGAAAAGGGGGACGCCCATGTTTTTATGCGTTTCACACAATATCAAGGGTTATTTCTACGGCGCTTTCGTGTCAAATCTTGAATAGCGAATTATTTTTGGTTTACGGTTCAAGGTGCAAGGCTCAGGGTCCAAGGTTCAGGGTAGACAGTTCTATTTTTTGAACCGCAAAGACGCAAAGGGCGCAAAGGGTTTTTTTATTTTTTCCAGATCGGAATGGACGATCTGTAAAATTAACATGCCCTGCGGGCAGATCACTCCTTTAGTCTGTTGACCATTCGTTTTATGCCGTCCTTCATCAATGGCACATTCCAGTTGAAAAGGAAGCCGAGTTTAAGATTGGTAAGTTTAAGATAAGTTAAGAGCTGAGCTTCGTGTATCGGAGCTATTTTATCAACGGTCTTGTTTTCTATGATTACAGTCTGCTGGATCATCATATCGATTCGAAAGCCCGCATCTATTGTAACAGATTCATACTTAACCGGGAGCGGAACTTCACAGGTTACTGTTAACCCCACTTTCTCAAGTTCGTAGGCCAAACATTTCTGATATACGGATTCGAGAAGGCCAGGCCCCAAGGCTTTGTGAACTTTTATGGCGGAATGTACGATATTTCTTCCGATTTCTTCGATGTCTTTCATTTATTTTCGTGTTGAATTACTCCAGTTCTATTTTTTGAACCCCGGTTAAATAGCCCTCCGGGATTGAACTGGGTAAACCGCCCCAGTACCATCTGCCGGAGCTACTGGGTAAACCCCATTGCGGGACTCCAGGACGTCCATAAATAAATAATAGGGCGGCTTTAAAGCATCTTTGTTTTCCAATATTTATATAATTTACCAGATAGTAGCAACTTTTTTGGATCCTCTTAATTTCTTGTCAGCAGTAACCAGCTTGGCTTTTTCGATGATTGATGTGGCAGCGATAATCCTATCCGCGGGATCCTTATTGATTGCGGAAAACAAGTCAGTTGAAAGCTCAGCTATTTCAGGAGTTATCCCATAAAAAACGTATTTGTTGGATTCTAATATCAATTTTATGAATTCTTGGTATTTAATATCTATACTGAATCTTCTTTTATGCATCAGCATAGCTATTTCCCACAGCGAGATTTCGCAAAATATTATTCCATCCAAATCATTGGCTTCTGAAATGGCTTTCTCAGCTTTTTTAGAGAGCATTTCAGGCTTCAAAGCATTCCAAATGATTATGTGGGTATCTAAGACAATCATTTCATAGCCTCCCACTCTTCATCAATTGGAGATAGGATATCACCAATAGTGGCAGTCTTGCTCAGTTTTCGTAAAATTTCCCTTGACTTATTTTTCTTATCTTCAACAGGGACAAGTCTCGCCATTTCATTGCCTCGTGAAGTAATTGTAAAAATCTGACCCTTCTGAACTTTTTTTAGATAGATAGAAAGATTATCTCTAAAAGTGCTGATACCGATTTTTTCCATATTTTGTCACCTCCCTTTCTTTCGTACAATTTAATTGTACAACTCTTGTTAGACGAAATCAATGCCTTTTTTAAATAGCACCTTGGGGATGTCCATAAATAAATAATAGGGTTGAGAGGTTCAGGGTTCACAGAACAGTGTGTGCGCGAGCGGAATATCCATGTTGTAATGTCTGGCGATGTATTCTATATCATGCCCCTGGGAGAGCAGATTATCGATATTACCAAAATTGGTATTTCCGATAATTTCTGATACACGATTCTGGCTCAACCCCACCGTTTCTGAGATCTTCTCCTGTGCCCAGCCAAGGCGGCTCAAACGAAGGATAACTGTGTTTCTGCTCGCTTTTTGCCGGGCACGGATATCCGAGATCCAGGTATTGACGGTCTGCTGACTAACACCCAATTTTTCTGCAATGAATGATGGGGGACGCTGGTGCTTTTGTTGCTTTATTCAGATTTCATAGCCCCTTTTTATCGAACGAAGAACATTTGCTCGTCCTATTCCAACCTGCCCGCCAGTGCCAGGCGTTGGCAGGCGGGGATATCTAGCCACATCAGCCGCTGAATGTCCCGTCTCTTCTACTGCCAAATATGCCACCAATGCCCTCGCCTCAGCAATTTTTTTTTGTCTGCTTCCTGAACATATCAACTCTGGTTCAAGACCCAATCTCCCTCCCACAAACTCGATCAATTCCTCTATGGAGCGTTTGGGCCGATACTTCTTTTCAAGTATCCTTTCGGATTGTTGAAGTGTTGCGCCACCCCAGTTAAACAAAATACGGACAGGTTTCATCCCGGTTAAATGTAAGGAACAGATTTAACTGGACAGGCAGGGTAAAAATTCTACCCCGATGAAACAAGTGAAAAGATTTCATCCCAGTTAAATAAAAGCCAAAAA
>JAFCZU010000426.1 GCA_019314185.1 Deltaproteobacteria bacterium
AAAATAAAAGGTATTTTAATAATGACTTTATTGGCAATGGATATTTTTTGTTCAAATTAATGGGGGGTCAAAATTGGGTTGCCGAAGGGGGTCAATTTTAGGTTGCAATTTCTAACTGTAATCATAACAGGTTTACTTGCTTTAATAGGCGGGTTTATTGGTGCTTACATACAGAAAAAAACGCAACATCAAATTTGGCTGTCCCAAGAACGCGCTGAAGCGTTTTCTGGTCTTCTAATAACTCTTGATAAATGTATCGAAAGTGCTGCACAACTTTTTAAGAAAGGAGGCGAAAAGAATATCACAAAACTTCAAAGGTTTAATGAAATATATGCCCCAGCATTTATATATACAAAAATTGCTTGTTTCTTTCTTACACCTGAGTCAAAAAAACGAGTTGAAAAACTTGTAAGAGATATTTCTTCTTTGCATAGGAGCAGAATGCTTGGTGAGAAAAGGCATGGGACAATGAATACAAAGATTAATGATCTACAAAATATTCTTGAGGAAGATTTATTGAGCCCCAAGTGGAATAAATCTAATAGGATGACAAACATGTCAGGAAAAACGAGGTTAAGTTTGCTTTTAACAGCGATTTGGTTTCTTTTTTGGTGTGTTGTAGCCGAGCAAGGTCATAGCGATAAGACAATTCCAATATTTGTATTTGGCGGAGTTGTTCCGCTCATTATAGGCTGGGGGATTTGGTGGGTAAGGCAGGGATTTAAGAAGGCAGCCAGGTCAGAGCACTGCGAATAGAGATAGCTGCTATCTATATGTAATATAAAACAATTTAATAATGTTGTGATATTCATACTGAATCTGTTGTTTTGAAATTGCTTTATAAAGAAGGAGGTACTCGATGCTCCGACAAGCCCGCATGGATTTCCCAGGGACTCTTCATCACAGATTAAATTGATACTTGAAAAATGAGGTCAGGCCTATGGCTGACCCTTAAAGCATATTTCAACGAATTAGGTTCGAATGAAAATTATATGCATTAAATCATATAGCAATGGTTATACTGGAATCTTTGAAGAAGATAACAGGTATGTATTATTCAATATTTCTAAAAAAGGAAGATTAAAAAAAATAAATACTTACAATAAAGAAGAATATACAGATTATAATCATTTTGTAGGGATGATGAGTAAATTCATATCTTATGGTTCTTTTCTTAAAGAACCGCTTAAAATAGAATCAATTACCATTGAGGAACTTGACAGGGTTTTTTCGAAGATAAAATAATCAGGCAAAAAGCTTTTAACTATCAGCCTTAGCCGGTGGCAGGCAATTTTATTTCAAGCGAAAATGTCGAGTATATGCTCTTGCATTTCAGCTTCGGTCTCTATAACCTTAACATTAGCGGTATTGGAGTGTTGCGTGGTAATAAGGTCGGCGAACTCTTCCGCAAGAACCACATTGGATGATTCCAGCCCATTGGGCTGCATTGTGCCTGGTATATCTACCTTGGTTATTTTTGCGGAAATACCGGATGAATCTCCTGTCTGAAAAATAACCCGGCTCTTCTTAAACTCATCTGTGTTTACATTTGCGATATTATTGGCTGTTACATCAAGTTTCTTTTCCAGAGCCAAAATGGAAGATACGGCTATATTTGAAGCTGGAATCCGTGGCATTTGCTTTCTCCTTAAAAAAACAAAAAACATTCTTGTTTTTACTATTTTATCGGTACTTTTTCCTGACAACTTAAGGAAAAATGGATTCGGGTCTCAGCCTTTTTGCCTGTTTTTTGTATTCCGTCAAAGCTTGCACAACTTCAGGTTAAAATTATTGCTTGATTATACAGATAGATTCGGATATATTATATAAAAATAAGCGGGGGTGCCTGAACAGGCTGAGAAAATACCCTTTGAACCTGACCTGGATTATACCAGCGTAGGGAGCGGCAGTTGAATGATTAAGCAATATTATTTTCAAAAGGGCCATTCCCGGATATAAAGGGTAATGGCTTTTTTTATTTTTGTTTTGCAAAGGTCTCTAAGGGAGATAAGCAATGAACATAGCAAGAGTCTTGACCATAGCCGGTTCCGATTCCGGAGGCGGTGCGGGGATACAGGCGGATTTAAAGACAATTACAGTCATGGGCGGGTTTGGAATGAGTGTAATAACAGCTCTGACCGCTCAAAATACCCTTGGTGTTCAGGGTGTGCATGAAGTGCCGATAGATTTTATTGAAAAACAGTTTGATTCTGTTGCAACCGATATCGGGGTTGACGCGGCAAAGACCGGAATGCTGGCTACCTCTAAAATATTGCGATCTGCGGCAAAAAAAATAAGTGAATATAAAATCGAAAAGCTTGTTGTTGATCCTGTTATGGCAGCCAAAGGCGGAGCTCCTCTGATAGAAAGTGAAGCCAGGCAGTCCTTAAAGGATGAACTTCTTCCTTTAGCGCTTGTGGTTACGCCAAATATTCCTGAAGCGGAGATATTATCGGAAATCAGCATATCTTCTGTTGATGACATGAAAAAAGCAGCGGAGATTATTTTTGGTTTTGGAGTAAAAAATGTAATTGTAAAGGGCGGCCATCTTTCCGGAGATGCTGTGGATATCCTTTACGATGGTAATACTTTTCACGAGTTTACTTCTGAGCGGACAGACACAAAAAATACGCACGGTACAGGATGCACATATTCTGCCGCAATTGCAACAGGGCTCGGAAGGGGAGAATCGGTTTTTCAGGCTGTAAAAAACGCCAAGGAATATATAACATCTGCTGTCAGGTTTTCACTAAGCATTGGCAGCGGACATGGCCCAACCAATCATCTTGCTCCGATTTTACGTGTGGTTGAACAGTATAAATGCATAGATGCGTTAAATAACGCGTTAAAGAGATTAAAAGAAGCAAAATGCGGCAATATCATACCGGAAGTACAATCAAACTTTGGTTATGCTCTTCCATATGCGCAAAACACAGATGAGGTGGCGGCTGTTCCAGGGAGAATTATAAAAGTAGGAGAAGATGTTTATACTATAAAAACCCCTGTTTTGGGTGCATCACGTCATATTGCCGGCATTATCCTGGCCGCCATGAAATATAATAACGAGTTTCGCAGTGCTATAAACATCAAGTTTTCCGATGATATTATTAATATATGCCGTATGCTGGGATATGACATTGATAATTTTAACAGGGCGGATGAACCGGAAGATGTAAAGGCTAAAGAGGGTTCTTCTCTTAAATGGGGAACCGATTATGTTTTATCAAAACGTGATACAATCCCTGATATTATCTTTGA
>JAFCZU010000427.1 GCA_019314185.1 Deltaproteobacteria bacterium
TCTTTGAATTGGAAAAAATAGAAAAGCAGTTGTCACTACACAAATAACATCGTAATTTACTTTGTTGTCAGTTAGTTATGAGCAGGGAAATGGCCCATGTGGAAGATTCAGGTTTGATTCATAGCAGATATCTGTAACGCACTCTTCAGCGGCCGTGGCTTTTTGCGGTCAGCTGGAAGAGATTGTTCGGCAATTTCGCCGATTGATTTGAATATTGCCCATTTTAGCATTAAAAACATCGTTATTGGGCAAAAAAACAGGCCATTTTTACAGATGTAACTGTGTGATCTCAGCCAGTTAGCGTGGTCAGGCCCCAGCCCGCCAGCCTTGCAACTAAGCAAACATACCTCTGAGCGGTAAACTGAGTTGCCTTCCCTCAAGCACCCACATATCCACCCCTCTTTCATGGGTGACCCCTCTGCATTTTTTTTGGTCCCTGCATGCTTATCGGAAATACACAATTTTTTCAGTAAAGGATACTTTCACCTTTTGACAAGGGGCGGCCTTCTAAGGATTCGGTTTATTATTTATTTTCTCTTTTTTGATTTTCTCTTTTTCTTATTTTTTTTTGATTTAATAGATGAAGGCGACCGAAAACCGGATTTTTTACTTTCCCTGTCGATATGACTTCTTAATGAAACAAAATATTCATATCGGGGATGTTTCTTGGATATTATTTTTAAATATTTGCTGAGCAACTTGTATGCGCCAATAAAATCCTTAACATCAAGTAAGGAGAATATCACATTATTCAGAGATGATGCGGTAGCCGGATGATCCGGGCCAAGCTGTTTTTCTCTGATTTCCAGGGCCCGTTCTTTAAACTCCAGCGCTTTTCGATGCTTGCCCAATTCACCATATGTTACACCGACATTATTCAGAGATGATGCGGTAGCCGGATGATCCGGGCCAAGCTGTTTTTCCCAGATTTCCAGGGCCCGTTCTTGAAACTCCAGCGCTTTTCGATGCTTGCCCAATTCACCATATGTTGCACCGACATTATTCAGAGATAATGCGGTATCCGGATGATCCGGGCCAAGCTGTTTTTCTCTGATTTCCAGAGCCCGTTCTTTAAACTCCAGCGCTTTTCGATGCTTGCCCAATTTACCATATGTTGCACCGACATTATTCAGAGATGATGCGGTATCCGGATGATCCAGGCCAAGCTGTTTTTCACAGATTTCCAGGGCCCGTTCTTTAAACTCCAGCGCTTTTCGATGCTTGCCCAAAAATGCATATACAGAGCCAATGTCATTTAAAATATTAGCTTTTAATTCAGGATTTTCTTCAGATCTTCTTTCATACAAATCAAGAGCTGTTTTTACTAATTCAAAAGTTGCATGATACTTTCCCCAATGATATGATGGATAAGCTTGCAACCAAAGCAACCGGGAGGCCTGACTGGATTCAATCTCTTTTGCATTTTCTTGCCATTGCTTTAAATTGTCAATTTCAGATTCATATTCAGCCAGATGAGTAAATTCTTCCCGTCTCTCTTCAAACCATGATCCTATCCGCCTGCAAATATTCTCTGCCCATTCACAATTTTTTTCTAAGGTAAACTCCTCCTGGCGAACTTTTCTCAGTAATCGATGCATTTCATAACGATCTTGATCTTCGTCCTTTCTCAATATACGCAGTTCCGTACCAAAGCTTAACGGACAAAAAAGGTCATTTTCATTCACTTCCAGGGTTGCTGATAAAAGAGATGTTCCCATAAAGGACGATTCGCTCCAAGTTAAAACATCGAGAATATCTTTCAGGAGAGGTTCTTTTTCAAACACGGATTCGCTGACCTTAAGTGTTCTGTAAAGATCTGATTCATGCTCGGTAAAACTTGACATCATCTCGCCAGGCATGGCAGATGTTGGACTCTCTTTAAGTACAGATAAATATTTAACAAAGGAGAAACTGCTTAAATATTTTAAATATGCGCCGGCAAGTTCGATGGCCAGGGGTAAACCGCCTAATTCTTTTGCGATTTCATTTCCTGCATTTTTTTCTTCTGGTGATAGAGAATCTAAATTCTTTCCCGATTCCATCATTAAAAATCAAAAGAAATCTCGTCATCTAAAACATTAAGAGCTATTGGTTCAAAACCGGGTTGAGGGGTACGGCTTGTCAGAATAATATGCGGTTTTGCATCAGGTTCTGGGAAATATGGTTTAATATCCTCCTGCTTTTCCACATTATCAAAAATAATTAGACATTCTGAAAATGTTTTTAGCCTTCTTTTGGCTATTTCCAAGATTAATTTATGTTCAGACCCTGGTGCAATCCAGTTACCTTTTTGGGAAATTTGTATCATTTGTGGATCAATTTCTTGATCCGCATGGATCCAGATAACCCCATTTGAATAATCATCTTTAAATCGGTGCGCATATTCAACAGCCAACTGGGTCTTTCCGAGACCTCCCATTCCATGAAAGGATGCGGTTTGGCCAATTGCAGTCCCGTTAGATTCAGCCAGTTGTTTTCGAAGATTTTCTAAGGCTTCTTCCCTTCCAACAACACCCGCACCTTTCTTTCTGTACGGTACATTGAAAATGTAATTAGCCTGTTTGTATTTTTCACCCGCCTGTTCGGCTTTATTTAGTATTCTTTTAGGTTCCGGAGGTTCTCCACAGATGGATTTGTCAATTTTAAATTGCAACTCATACGGAAAACCATAATCCGACAATTTATCCTCTACCGCTGGCCACTCATTTTCTTTTATGTACTTTTTGCAACCTTTAAGTGCATTGAGATGTTCTTGAGTTGGTGGTACCGCATTAATAATTATCCGGGAACCATCAATGTCCCAACCTGAAATTGATTCTCTGGCAAGGTGTTTATTTTTATCACTATCACTCATATTTGAAGTAATTGTTCCAGTTTGAGCAATACGGGAGTTGTCAGTATGCAGAATGTCCGCTGTTTTAAGAATGACAGCAAGTTTCTGTAACTTTACAGGAACTGTGCTCAAGGGGAATTTTTTATCAACATTTTTTAATTCTTCTTGAAATCTGCCATCAGGTAAATCATGAATTCCAATTATTTTTTTTATAGCTACCATTTCATGGAAGCTATTTTGTAATGTCTTATACTCTTTGAGTAAAAAATCTCCGGATCCCTTCCCATGGTCTAAACCATTCGGAAGTTTATTAAACTGAAGTTTCACCGAAATTAAAGCATAATTATCATGCAACCATGCGTAGCAGCGTGTCAATGAAATATTTTTTCAAGGATTTGGGGTGACTGTGGCAAACAGCATCAAA
>JAFCZU010000066.1 GCA_019314185.1 Deltaproteobacteria bacterium
TCTGTTTATTTTTCTCCTGATCAACATTGTATCTCTGGTCAGAATTACACGCCCGCTATGAAAAGCTCTTTCTGAAATTTCATTATCCGATATTTCTGAGAAATATTCAACATCACATCCTATTATCCGCATCCATTTTGCGAGTCTTCCAAGCATGGCATCGGCAATAAAGATTTTTTCCATAGCTTTACTCGCCTTTTTTCCGTTCCTTTTATGGTTAAACCGACCGCGGATATATTTTTAATAAGCTAAACTGTTACGAGTTTGTAAATTTCTGGTAACTACTCAGGTGGATAGGCTGAAGGCTAAAGGCTTTTAGGGAAAAGACTCACAAAACCCACAAAACCTAATAATAGCATAGCCATTCAAGTATACTATCCACAAATACGGCTTTTGATGTTGGAGAGATATCAATATCCTTCAGCCTTCAGGCTAATAACCTGAGCAGTTACTTTATATCTTATATTTATGCCATTTATATAATTACAGGCAAGAGATATTTTGACGGCTTTGTAAAAAATATCCCTTCCAACGACCAAAATATCCATATCTTTTTTAGGCGGTGGATTTTCAGGGCAATTGCATCAAAATTTTAGACCTTTAAAAATCAAATAGTTACGTAATGCAGCGAGCAGCTTATCGGTGCTTATTTTTGAAACGGTATTTGCAACCTATTGATTTATTTAGAATCAAAAATTATACCAAATTTTGATGCAATCGCCCTGGGTGGATTTTGGAAAAGCCTTGACTTTGTATGGCTCTTGTGCTTTGGAAAAAAGGGGAAAATATATCCATAGAAGCTTGAACCTCGCCGCACTCCGAAATCTCTCGGAATCTCTTCATCTGGCTCATATCAGGTTTGCTGTTTCTTTAGTGGGAGGGTAAGCACTTTTTGTGATGCAGGCATTATGAATCATGAATCAGGCTTCTTCGAAATAAGGAATCCGCACAGCAATATTCTTGCGTAAGGGGGTACTGAACTATGAGCAGGCCAAAGAATTTTGGGCACGGATGTTTTCTGATCGTATTACCTCTGTTCTTTATCATTTCTTTTCACTATCTCATCCCATTTGAGGCAAATGCCCTAACCGTTGATTCTTCAGTTGTACAGTTCAATACAAAGAACGAGAACAGAGACAAATTCAATATAAGGGGAACAGCTGAAGACCTTTCCCTTGAAGATGCTGACGCGGTGACTCTTGAATTCGGAACATTCTCACAGACCATCCCTTTAGAGAGTTTTTTTAAACTTGGGCCGAGGTTCATCTATATGGGAGGCTGGGGGGAATCCGGCATTTCTTGGTTTTTTATTAACACAAGAGGGGGCACGTTTAGCGCTACGGCAAAAAGACTAAACCTTTCAGGTATTGCAAATCCTGTTGAAGTCCAGATGACAGCCGGCTCTTTTGAGGGCTGCAAAATGCTGCAGTTCAGAGAGAAAAAACGTCAATTGTGGTTTAATAAACGCAAGGATGAACAGTTCGCTTGTGGTGGTCCGCCTGAAATAGGTCAAGTGGCTTCTAGCGTTTTTTCTGACGAGGATGCTGTCCATCCGACAGGAAGTATGGTGAGGATTGATGTAGAGGAATCCTCCAGAGAAGCGGATATCGTTAGCGGAACAATACGCATCACGTCTGCTTCTCAGGGTTATGATTCGGGTATCCAGGAACTAATGTTTGGTTCTATTTTTTATCTCTGGGATACCACGGGCCTCAACCCGGCGTCTGATTATCTCGTTGTGGTCACTCTCGAAGATGTAAGTGGACAGACAACCACGGATGACTCTCTGGTCGTAACCCTGGCACCGAATCCGCCTGTCATCAATAAGCTGGTCAGCGATCTGGATATCAGCGTTCCGGCTCGTGGATTCCCGGTCAATATAACCAGGACTTACCTCCTTGACTCCACTTTTGACGGCCCACTGGGTTATGGATGGTCGCATACGTACAGGATGCGAATCGTTGAAACGTCGACCAATATCGTCAGGTCCTTACAGCTAATCCGAATCGATGGAGTCGTTCAAGTCTTTAATGCTGATGGCACTGGTTCTTATTTCACCCCCAATTATGACGGTACTTACCAATCACCTATGGGAGACTTTCGAACTCTGACCAAAGCAGCGGACAGCAGTTATCAGCTTCAGGGAAAATACGGTACACGTTTTAATTTTGATGTAGCAGGAAAACTGACTAGTATAGAAGACAGAAACGGAAATACTCAAACTCTCAGCTATGATAATCAGGGAAGGCTCATAACCATTACTGACTCTTCCAGACAGGATACAACATTTGCCTATGACGCGAATAGCCGAATCACTTCCATTACCGACCCTACCGGTCGAATCGTTACTTATGGATACGCCGGTGCCGGAAACTTAACATCCGTAACCAATAACGGCGGGTTCACCACCACCTATTCCTATGATGCCAACCGCAATCTGACCACCATTACCGACCCGGCCGGTAACCGAACCTTCTTTACTGCCGATGCAGAAGACCGCCTGGCATCAGTAACTGGTGAAAATGGGGAAAACAGCGTCACATTTCAGTATAGCGTACCGGCATCGGACCAAATGACCGTTACCGACGCATTGGGCAATCAAACCGTTTTGACTTATGACAACTATGCCTCGGTCACCCAGGTCGTTGATCCAGAGGGCAATACCACACAGATGACCTATGACGGCAATCTCAATCTGACCAGCATGGCCGATGCCAATAGCGGCCAAACCAACCTTACCTATGACAACCGGGGCAATCTCTTGACTGCGACTGACGTCCAGGGGAATGTCACCACTCTGACTTATGAAGCCGCCTTCAATCAGGTCACGAGTCTCACAGATGCAAAAGGCAATACCACAAGTTTCAGTTTTGATGGCAGCGGAAACCTTGTGACGACGACCTATCCAAATGGCTCCAGTGAAACATTTACCTATGACAGCATCGGGAGTCTCCTTAGCAAGACCGACCGGAAAAACCAGACCATAACTTTTAGCTACAATTTTGCAGGCATGCTCACACAGAAATCCTTTCCCGATGGCTCTTCAGACACCTTCGATTACAACAATTCCGGAAACCTCGTCAGCGCCTCAGATGAAAACGGTACCATCAGCTTGGTTTACGATAGTCTGGACAGGCTCACCCAGGTTGGATACCCCGGAGGTGAGGTCGTCTCTTACGCCTATGATGCAGTCGGCAACCGGACCCAGCTCACATACCCTGACGGAATGACACTCGATTATACCTATGATGCACTCAATCGGCTAACCCGGATCAGCGACTCAGGCCAAACTGTTGCGAGCTATGCCTACGATGCTTTGAGCCGGGTCACCCGCCGCGATCTTCAAAACGGCACCTTCAGCACATACAGCTATAACAACTCCAACCAACTATTGGCCCGCATAAACCGAAAATCAACTTCGGAGATCATTTCAAGTTTTGCCTATACTTATGACAATGTTGGCAACCGGTTGACCATGACAACCCTGACGGGCACAACGCAATACACCTATGATGCCATCAACCAGTTAATCGGTGTCGTGCTGCCGGACAGCTCCGCGACCAATTACAACCTGGATGAGTCGGGCAACCGCATCTCGGTTACCGATACAAGCGGTGTTATAAATTACACCACGAACAATCTCAACCAATACACAAATGTTGACGGTGACACCTATTCTTATGATGCCAACGGCAACATGACCGAAAAAGCCGCATCCTCGGAGACCACAATCTATACATACGACTATGAAAACCGGCTCATTCAGGTGGACACGCCTACCGAAACTGTGACCTATACCTATGATTCCTTTGGACGAAGAACATCAAAGACTACCTCAACAGGCACCACGAATTATATCCATGACGGCTTCCGGGTGCTCATGGAAAAGGATGGTGCCGGTATTGTTCAGGCGACCTATACCCACGGAATCGGCATTGATGAAGTCCTTGTCATGGAACGAGGAAGCACGGACTATTTCTACAGTCAGGATGGATTGGGGAGCGTAAGCGATCTGACCGATTCAGGCGAGAATGTAATTGAGTCCTATCCATATGATGCCTACGGAATGCCGAGTAATCTAAGTTCCGTGGGAAATCCATATTTATTTACGGGTAGAGAGTATGAATCAGAGACAGGATTGTATTATTACAGGGCGAGATATTACAAACCTCAAGTAGGAAGATTTATTTCAACAGATCCTATTGGATTTGTAGGGGGGAATAATTTTTACAGTTATGCAAGAAATAATCCAATAAATATAACAGATCCTTCAGGGGAGATAGCTTGGTTTTATTGGTTAACTACAGCCGCATATTGGCTTGCTCAGAACTGGGATACCTTAAATATCTTGTGGGATTTTGCTGGAACAATCCCAGACATATATGAATCTGAGATGCAGCGTAATTTTCCTGAGCCTCTGCCACCAAACAACGTTCCTCTTCCAAGCGAAAACGGTTCTGGCGATGGCGGATCCGCCGGCGATGGCGGTGACACGGATGGCGACGGCATCCCAGATGATCGAGATCCTGATGATGACAATGACGGGATCCCCGATGAACAGGATCCGGATCCAAATAATCCTCCCCCAGATTGCGGTACCGATAACACTTGCGCCGGTGATCCCACATTCATTCAGATCTCGAAACGATCTGCGGGGCCATCCCGAAATCTCGTTACCAGACTCTTTCACAAGGAAACTACCGTTTCTTCCTACGGCCTGACAGCCAAGATCGAGGTCCCCTACCAGGATTCGCTGGTCCGCGGGAATGTCCCTGTTTTTGGCCTCGCTTACGGCAAAAACTTCAAAGAATACCGTGTGGAATATGGAGAGGGAAGAGACCCTGCGGAGTGGATCACGGTTGCCGCATCCTCCATCCCTCAGGCAATAGAAGTCAATCCGTCTGACCTGGACGACTCCTATGATTTGACCATTCATGGCAACCTCGCCACATGGGATACAGGACTCAAGAACTACGTCTACCTCCCTTCACATCCCAAAGACCATCCCGTGAACCTAAAAGGAACCTACACCGTGAGAGTCGTGGTGACCGGAAAAGACGACAGCACGATTGAGGACAGAGTAACTGTCCAAGTTGCCAATGTAATCCCCAACGCATGGGGCGGTCAGGCCACGAGCAAAGACGGACTAGTCGTTCTCGCTTTGCCGGAGCAAGCTATTATGGATTCGTTCCGATTGATACTGATCGAAGCTGCCAACAATGAACAGGTTGATTCGCCGTCGGAGCGGCAGGTTATCGGCAACATTTATAAAGTCAGAGAGCCGGGTGAGCAATTTACCAAAGAGGCTTTGTTACAGATGGCCTATGAAAAAGAAGAAATCGGCGATGCACTCCTGAACCAACTGGGAATCTATGGCTACAATTTAAAAACCAAAGAGTGGGAATATATAGATTCAAAAAGAGATGACCAAGATAATTTTGTGTTTGCCAAAGTGCGAAAACTTCACGCTTATTATGCATTGATGGCGAGCAACCTAACCAGTGAAGGGTCTGGCGAGGCGCCGGTATTCCAAGAGGGATCGCACATTCAGCAGGCCAGCACTATTCCGGGATATGGCCACACCCTTGTAAGAAATACATTTGAAGACGGTTTAGGGGAGTGGTCGAATCGTGACAATGAGGTGGGCGCCACAGTAACACTGGATAATTCAGCCACATTCGACGGAACCCGCGCCGCAAAGATTACCAATACCCATGTGGGTGGTAATTTTGCGGTCAATACGATAACGACGCCCTTCGATGTAAGAGAGTATCCATTGGTTCAGTTCGATTACCGTATTCCGCCGGAAGTAAAGACCAATATTTTAGTAAAGGTCTCAGGGCGTTGGTATGATATCGGTTTTACCGATGATCCGAAAGAGTTAAAAGATAGACGGGTTAACATCTCCCATATCGGTGATATCGATGATATTGTGGCAGATGACCAGTGGCATGCGGCGCGGTTTAACCTGTATGATATGCTGAGAACAAAGACCGGCAACACCCGTGTTGAGGCAATTATCATGGCTGACTGGGATGTTGGAGGCTATATGAAGTTGCAATTCGGGAAAAATGCCAAAGATGCCACCTATTATATAGATAATTTTACCATCAACCGGGAGGTCATTGCAGGCCTGAGGATAGACAGTGATATCCTCATAGTTGACAACTTCAACCAAAAGAAAGCAACCAATGCGTTGGGTGGGGCCACGACCATCTTTTCTGATGGTAGAAAGGAGCGCTTGGAAACCACCTTCAGCGAAAAAGATGCTGTCGGAAAAGGCCATGCGCTTGCACTCTCCTATGACGTCTCCGACCCTGGGAGCTATGCTGGGTATGTGACAGGCTTGCAGAATCTGGACTTACGCGATTATCAATCTATAACCTTTTTTGTTAAGGGGGCTGAGGTTGGTCAGGACCTTCAGGTTGGCTTGAAAGATGCCTCAGACCATGAAAGTAAGGTGCTATTAAGTCATTATTTACCAGGGAAAATGGAAACGACTTGGCAGAAAGTCACAATCCCGCTTGTTGCGTTTTCACGTGTCCTGGGTTGGGGAAAACTGAAAAACCTCAGTTTCTCTGTCGAAAACAGGCTTCATGGCAAAGGAGTACTTTTTGTGGATAACGTTGAATTCCAAAAGGAGATAAAGTCCTTCACGGTGGATAACTTCGAGAGGCTCGACAGAAGAAATTCGGTGGGAAGAGAGCAGTACACATTTGTTAGTGGCGCTGCTGCTATTAATGGACAGCATGCTAAAGGATCTCCTAATGGAATATATCGCCTATCTTATGGAGGCAATATTGGCACTATCAATGCGTACGCCAGTGATCTCAAATCCTACGCTGGATGGACTACCAAGCTATGTGGCATAGACTGTTCGCAATGTGGCACACTATCCTTCCGCATCAGGGGAGCCAAAGGGGGAGAAAATTCCAGCCTCTATCTGGCCGACGGAAATTTCAGATGGGGCGTAGACGTAGCAAAATACGCCAAGGTAACCACTTCCTGGCAAAGAGTTATCATTCCACTACGTGAGTTTGCAGACTATGGGGCAGATCTTACGCATCTTGCAGAGTTGCAGTTTGTGTTTGAAGGGGAAAAGATGTCTGGCACAATTTATTTGGATGACATTTGTTTTGGTCATGAAGGCAATTGAATGAATGTCTGTAGCCTTATCTTAAGCCCGGAAAACTAGCCAGAGCATGTTACACGTTCTTCTGGAGTGAGTGCTGTATCAGGACGACGTATAGACGGTGGTGCATGATCATAAAAGCTGGCCGGTTCGAAAAAACACAGACAGGAAAGACAATTTGTAACGACATGCAACGAATACTTTCACATAGAATCAAAGCCAATGAATACTCATTAGCCTATTTACTGCTGATCATCTTGATTGTGGGAATTCAAAACGTCAAGGCAGTGGAATTCGATAGCCCTTTTTGCAAATCACCTGGTGTGGCATTTCATCCGAGGGCTTTTGTCCCGCAGTCTGATGATTGCAGCCCAAAACGGGAGCAGGTCGTTGAAGACCTCCGGCTGCTAAGAAAAAGCGGTTTTCGCAGTCTTGTTACCTACAGTGCTAGTAACATACTGGGTTCCGTCCCTGAAATAGCTCGACAGCTAGGTTTTGATGGTTCAATAATCATGGGAGTTTGGGATCCTCTTTCTGAACATGAATGGGATAAAGCCATAACCCAAGCTCCGTTTGTCAATGGATATTGTTTGGGAAATGAAGGATTGGGGGTTCGTTACAGCCAAATTGAATTGGCGTCTAAGATGAAAGAGTTAAGGCGGTTGACTGGTCGCCCCGTAACGACCTCGGAGCCCATAGACAGTTATTTGAAGGGCATTCATCGCGATTGGCTACTTATCAATTCTGATTGGCTTTTTCCTAATGCACATCCATTTCTTGCGAATCAATCAGACCCTGACTGTGCCGTGGATTGGGTTGTGGCCCGGTACGACTACCTGGCTGCTACCACGGGACGAAGAGTTGTGATCAAGGAGACAGGTTTTCCTAGTTCAGGGTCGGAAATTTGCAACGAAGAAGACCAGCTCTCATTTTTTGAAGCGCTGGTAAAGAAGGGAATAGCGTTCTTTTATTTTGAAGCCTTTGACCAACCATGGAAGAGAGATGTTCTGAAACAGCCTGCCGTGGAAGCCCATTGGGGTTTATACCGCGCAGATGGCACTCCCAAAAAGGTGATTCTATGGTTTGCCGACCATTGGTTAGAATGATGGCGCAGCGATTTGCAGCAATAACTCTGTTTATAGCGGTCAACCTACTTGTATCCGCACAACCTACCAGCGGTTCAGGCGGGTTTGGAACGAGCATTGTCGCCATCTCAACAGAAGCATGCGACGATACTGGTGTAAGAGAGTGGGTTGAACTGGCTGGTACTTCCGGTTTGCTTTGTGGACGACCAAAGCATAAATCGATCCAACTGATTACAGTTTATGCGCCAGGCTGTGACAAAGGCCACTTGATTCTCAGGGAGCTGGAAGCTCCGGATGCGAGCACACTCCTCTTGTTTAGCGCCCCAGCTCCCTTGATGAAGAATATCCTCCGGGCTACAATCTACCTGAAGGGCTATCACGAGAACCTAACCCTATTTGAATACGTAGGAGGCATCTGGAGGCGGCGGACGCCCCAACAAGTCTGTGTGGCGGCGACTGGCTGGCGAGAAGCTTCTCAAGAACCACTGCTGGCTTTTTCAGTAGAGGGGCTCGGTCTATTCAGCTTGCGGGAGCAAGACAAGGCGGTTCCTACCGCTACCACTGTAAGTTTGCCTGCAACGTCCGCTAGTTCGCTTTTGAACGGCAGCTCCTCGCGCGGCCTGTTGCCTTTGGGCTTCTCTATTGTGCTGTTAGCAGGAAGTTGGATGCTTTCACGTTGGATTCACTGGACGGAACAAAATGCTGACAAATAGTATGAACATGGCGTGGCCTGCAATTATCTTCTTGGCCGTACAGAGCCTGTTTCTCGCGACGTTTTCTTTTTTTGCTTTCTTCAATTATCTGTACGGAATAGCCAGTCTTTGGAGACCACATTTCCGGCGAACACGGCCGTCTGGAAAGAAGGTTGCCATTGTGATTGTTTCATTTAACGAAAAGTACGTGCTGGAAGAGACGGTTCGTGCTTGTGAAGCTTTGAGCTATCCGAACAAAGTCATTGTGTTGGGAGATGATTCTACGGATCCTGAAGTAGTGGATCAGCTTCGTCGTTTTGCGGCATCCCAAGGTTGCAAAAAGGTGCAAAATCATTCGTTTTGTCAGGAAACGAAAGGTGTTGACGGCCGATTATGTGAAGAACCTATAGAGATTTGGGAATCACCAGGCTTTGTTTTGTTTCACAGACCTTGCAATGCTGGATTCAAAGCGGGCAACCTTGAAAAGGTTCTTCAGTATCTCGCTGATCGTAACATAGACTATATGTACTTGCTTGATGCGGACTGGCATCCTCAACCAGACGCTATAGAAAAGACTCTGGAGGTTCTGGAGGCCTACGAGGATGTGGCCTTCGTGCAGACGAAACGGATATCATTTCCGGTCGGAATGAACTTGTTTCAAAAGTACGTCGCCCTTGCTGAAGAGGGCTGCTATTATGTTGACTTCGAAGGGCGTCAGGTTCTCGGGCATCCGATACTATTTTCCGGCTGTTGCACACTATTTCGATTAGACGCCGTCGCACGTGTCGACGGATTTACGCCCGGTCATCTTACTGAGGACTTGGATCTCACAAATCGACTATGGTTAGACGGCTGGAAGGGAATCTACTTGGGAAATGTCATCAACCATGGGGAGGTACCTTTTTCTTACGATCATTATCGAAGGCAGCAAGAACGGTGGGCAGCTGGTTCTGCAAGGGGGTTTAGAGATTTCTTCTGGCCTATTTTGGGTACTAAAAGGCTTAACTGGATCGAAAAGTTGTCTGCCATACGACAGAACGCCTATTTTACTACTACACTGCTAACTGGATTAGCCATCGTGATGGGTATGGTGACTGTTTTGTTCCTATCCTTGGGTTGGAATACCTACTCGGTGGAATACTACCTATACGTCATGGGAGTCTTCAAAGTCCCGTTCGTTATATTGCTTTACTGGTGCATTTTAGCGAACTTTATCGAACCGTTAATCATGATTTTATCCAAGAAACGCAGATACCGCGAATTGTTTCATCTACCCATGATGGTCTGGTACGCGTGGGGTGTTCTCACCACCTATGTTGTTGGAAACATCAAGGGGCTATTTGGATTCAAGCTTGATTGGTTCCGAACTCCGAAATTCCTTCGCAGTCGCGTGGGGCATCTTCCACGTTTGCCGGCTTCAATGCGTGCATTTAACCTGTGCACGTGTCTCGCCTTGACATGCTTCTATTTCAGCCAAGGCTGGGTCTTTGGATGGTTCGACGAGTTTTCACTGCTTTTGATTCCTGCGTTTATGTTGGCTTCTATTAAATGATGCATACCGATCAAGGCACAAACGTTTGCTGGTCAAATCATCGAGAGGCTCGGAGTGGAGACTGATAACAGCCCATCCAAAAACAAAAGTTCTGACTTCGTTCGGAGCACCCATCGAAGGACAGCGCTGTTTCCTGTGTCATAGCCTGCGGGACTTTTGTAGCAGCCATAATCGTGCTTGAGATTTTTCTTGAATCCAAGAAGCCACTGGGCATAGCTGGACGTCCATTGGAATATTACTTGATTTCTTCCAATAGTTTTAATCCTTCTTCTACGGCTATCTTCCTGCGCTTATTCGAAAAATTGAAAAACTTGCAAAGGTTTGAACAACAGAAGTAATAAAGGGAGTAATGGGCGACATATAGATTTTCAGATAATTATCTGTTTCCAAAAATGAACGCGTAAATGTCCATATCCGCCTTTTCTCTTTTTGCATATAATAGAATTGATTTTATATTTATGCCATTTATATAATTACAGGCAAGAGATATTTTACCTGCTGCTGTTGACAAGGAAAAAGTGGTGGCGTATGACAGGCTTCCGTGTTACCTAAATTGAGCGAT